>NZ_NIQB01000001.1:0-42126 GCF_018687865.1 Coxiella-like endosymbiont of Rhipicephalus sanguineus
GGGTGATATATCTCCTTTTGTACCTCCACTTGTTGCTCAACGATTAGAAAAAAGAAAGAAAATATAATTAATTAATTTATGGCGTTAAAGATTATAGAAGAATGCATTAATTGTGATGTCTGCGAACCTGAGTGCCCGAATGATGCTATCTCTATGGGAGAATTAATTTATGAAATTGATCCTAATCGGTGTACCGAATGTGTGGGGAATTTTGATGAACCCCAATGCCGTCAGGTGTGTCCGGTGGATTGTATCTCTGTGGGAATCCCAGAATCTCAAGAAGTTTTAATGCAAAGGTATCAGCGGTTACAAACAAAGAAGAAATAGGATTTTAGATCCCGATGGGAGGGTTCTGCGTCTACGGGGATCTAAAAAAAATTATTTGGGTATTTTCTTTTCTTTGAAGGCTATATGCATTCCGCATTTGCCTGTTTCAGGATTCCAAGCTCGAGGATCAAATTTTTTGATGCTTAATTTTCTTTCAGTATTTCGTTTATTTTTTGTGGTTGTGTAATAGATATTCGTTGGTTTACCTGCTTTGGTTTTACCAGTTGACTGGAGCATTATTTTTTCACGAGGACTGACGGCCATGGATTAATCCTTTATTTACTTTACTTATTTTTTACGTTCACGGATTTTTTTAACTACTGCCTCAATACCCAACTTATCGATAATTCGCATTCCGTGAGTCGACACCGTCAGAGTTATAAAGCGTTTCTCTTCCGGCAGCCAGAACCGACGTTTTTTTAAATTGGGTAAAAACGGCGCTTGGTTTTATTGTTTGCATGGGAGACGTTGTTCCCGCTTTGGGGACGCTTCCCAGTCACTTGGCATACTCTTGCCATGACAGTGTTCTCCAAAATATGAATAATAACGCTCTAGTTTATATCAGAAATGCTGAATCAGCACAAGCACAAAGCGAGGATAATCCAACGGTATGATTACCTAGGGCCTATATTCACATTTTCCTAAATGATGACATGATCCAAAAAGTGCATCAATGAGTGTCAGTGCTTTTTTGAGATTTTTCTATGGCAACACGATTGGCTTGGCTCTGGGATACCCGAAGGGTGATTGTGGGCCATGATTAAAGCAGCGCTGTTATGATAGAGTGCCCGTTTAATGATTTCGCGAGGATGAATTGAGGCTTGATTAATCGAGCCATAGAATATTTTTTTAAACTAGATGATTCGATGTCGGCTGTCAAGGAAAAGGTAGCTAAAAACTTCATTTTCATGGTGACGCAATTGAGCGGAAAGAAAACGTTAGATATCTTGAGTGCAGAACAGATTGCCTTTGCGCGTCAATGATTCTTGAAAGATAGTGGCGTTGTATTTTTGCAGTGGCTTTTTTGAGTTGGCAGTAAACTGCTTCCCTACCCCTCGTAGGTCAGAAAGTAGCTTAAAATCACTATTTAAAAGATTCTTCAGATTTCCGGAATAGTAAGTCATTCACGTGCCAGCTCGACAGCATCGCAACCGCGGAACGCCTTTTTGCTTTTTTAAATGATTATAGCAATGAGTTTGGCATCCGAAAGAGTTTCAGCATTTCCCCGAAGGAGTTTTTCTTTTGGCCGTTCTGTTGGATAGCCATTTGGTGATTGGCATGGCTGTAAGTATAGAGAGCGAAAGTGAAGTCGCAATACCGGGATGGAAGAGCCCAGGAATTCCCTCAAGTCCTTCTTGTCAGCCAAGAACTGCAGAAAAGAATTGGAATGGCTTGTCTAGAATGGGAATAAACGGTACATTTTACCTTTTCACGGAGACGCGATGTCGCATTCGGTTCAAATAAAAATTTTGGATAAACGTCTGGGGGATCAGGTACCGTTACCGGCCTATGCAACGGCAGGTTCGGCGGGGCTTGATCTGCGGGCCTGTATCGATTATCCGCTTGAAATTCACCCTGGGGAAACTCGCCTGATCAGCACTGGATTGGCAATTCACCTGCGGGATCCTAATGTAGCAGCCACTATATTGCCCCGTTCTGGATTAGGGCACAAACATGGAATTGTGTTAGGGAATCTCGTTGGTTTAATTGATTCTGATTATCAAGGTCCACTAATGGTATCTTGCTGGAATCGCAGCAAAGTTCCCTACACTATCCAACCCGGAGAGCGAATTGCGCAATTAGTGATTGTTCCCATTTTAAAAGCGCAATTTGAAGTGGTTGAGGAGTTTGAGAATAGTGAACGAGGCATGGGTGGATTTGGAAGCTCCGGTCGACATTAATTCGGAAGCTAATCTGCCTGAGTCCGTTCCAGCAGATGTTTTTCGAGCCTATGATATTCGAGGTCCAGTCGGTGCGGGAGGACTTAATGCTGATGTTGCTTACCCTATTGGTTTAGCCATTGGTAGTGGAGCGCGAGAGCAAGGACAAAAGGCCATCGTCGTAGGTCGTGATGGACGATTATCCAGTCCCCAGCTAACAGCGGCTTTAGTACGAGGACTTTGTGAAACAGGCCTTACTGTTCTTAATATTGGGATAGTGCCTACTCCTCTTGTGTATTTTGCTACTAATTGGTTAGAAACGAATTCAGGGGTGATGGTTACCGCGAGCCATAACCCAGGACATCACAACGGTTTCAAAATTGTATTGGATGGAAAAACTTTAACGAGCCAGGGAATCGCTGCTCTGCGCACACGGATTCAAGAACGCCATTTTGTGAAGGGCACAGGAAAGCAGATCGATGTCGATATTGTTCAAGATTATGAAGACTTTATTTTAAAACAAATCCAATTAAAGCGTTGCTTAAAAATAGTGGTTGATTGCGGCAATGGAGTAGCTGGAAAGATTGCTCCTAATTTGTATCAAAAATTAGGTTGTGAGGTAATAGAACTCTTTTGTGAGGTGGATGGTCGATTCCCTAATCATCATCCAGACCCAACAATTCCCGAAAATTTAAGTGATTTAATCGATACGGTAAAAAAGACTTCATCAGATATAGGTTTAGCCTTTGATGGTGATGCTGATCGTTTGGGAGTGGTGACGAATAAGGGTGAAATTATTTGGCCCGACCGACAAATGATGCTTTTTTCAATGAACTTACTCTCGCGACTACCTGGTTCAGATATTATTTTCGATGTTAAATGTTCTCGCCACTTGCCCGAAATTATTAAAAAACATGGTGGAAACCCGATTATGTGGCGAACAGGGCATTCGGTTTTGAAAGCTAAATTATTTGAAATAAATGCACCTTTAGGAGGTGAAATGAGTGGGCATATCTTTTTTAAAGATGAATGGTTTGGTTTTGATGATGGCATTTATGTAGGGGCAAGGTTATTGCGTATTATTTCGCAACAAGACAAATCAGCGAGTGAAATATTTGCAAGTTTGCCTAACAGTATAAATACACCTGAATTAAAATTGCCTATGGCTGAAGAAGAGAAAGCGATTTTTATGCAAAAATTGGTTCATCAAGCGGATTTCGGTGAGGCGAAATTGATTACGCTGGATGGATTAAGGGTGGAATTTCAGCACAGATGGGGGTTAATTAGACCTTCTAATACCTCGCCGTATTTAATTTTGCGTTTTGAAGCAGATACAGAATCTGAATTAAAGCGTATTCAAGATATTTTTAGAACGCAATTGCTCAAGGTGGATAACACTTTAACGCTTCCTTTCTAAGGGTCCCAATTTTTGGGATCTTTATTCCAAGCTAATGCTTTTTGTCTCTCTTCTTCAGTGATATAGCCTTCAGAAACAGCAACTTTGATCAATGTCTTGAAATCGGAAAGAGTATAATAATTAAGGTTAGCGTTTGCAAAATTTTGTTGCGCATTAGATAATTGGTAAGAAAAAATAGTAATACAATCCTTAACAGTGGCAAATTGGCAAAGTGCAAGGCTAGCAGCGATGGCGCTTTTCCCAATACTAATTAGGTCTTCGACCACAAGTACCTTTTGCCCTTGCTCCAAATTACCCTCAATTTGATTTTTTTTCCATGAATTTTTGATTTATCTCTCACATATACCATTGGTAAGTTTAATCGATCCGCAATCCAAGCTGCATGGGGTATGCCTGCCGTGGCAGTACCCGCTATAACATCGAATTGTAAATGGTTTTCTTCAATTAAGTGTAATAAAGCATCGATAACTCTCTTGCGTTTTTCTGGGTAAGAAATGATTAGACGGTTATCACAGTAGATAGGAGATAGCAGCCCCGAGGAATAACGATAAGGTTCTCGTAAATTTAAAGTAACAGCCTTGATATCGAGTAGTATTTTTGCTATTTCTGTAGCCTGATTCATAAAATACCTTTTTATTTTCTTTCTTTTTCCGTAGGAAAAAGAGAACAGGAACAGATGTAATGATATTAATTTAAACATTAAACTGAGAAGAGAACAACTATGCGCATTATCACTTTAAATACTAACGGTATCCGTTCCGCTGCCCGTAAAGGATTTTTTGACTGGCTTAAGACCCAGAATGCTGACGTAGTTTGTCTTCAAGAGATAAAGGCTTGTCTGGATATCACCAATGGAGATCAATTTCATCCCGAAGGGTACTATTGCTATTATCATGATGCTCAAAAAAGTGGTTACAGTGGGGTAGGAATCTTTTGTCGCGAGAAACCAAAACGAGTAGTGAGACATTTGGGTTGGGAACAGGCTGATAAAGAGGGACGTTACATTCAAGTAGATTTCGATTCGTTAAGTGTAGTCTCATTGTACATGCCATCCAGCACAACAGGAGAGCAGAGACAAAAAATTAAATTTGAATTTATGAAATATTATATGAAACAATTAAAAAATATGCGTCGTGTGAAAGGTTCTTTTATTATTTGTGGTGATTGGAATATTGTGCATAAAGAAATTGATATTAAAAATTTTAAAGGTAATCGGAAAAATTCTGGTTGTCTCCCCGAAGAGCGTGCTGGATAGATGAAGTATTTACTAAAGTAGGAATGGTAGATGCTTTTCGTGTGCTTAATAAGGAGCCTGATCAATATACTTGGTGGTCAAGTCGTGGGCGTTCGTGGGAGAAAAACGTCGGGTGGCGAATTGATTATCAAATCATTACTCCAGATTTAAAAAATTGTGTGAAATCGGTAAATATTTATAAAGCACAACGATTTTCTGATCATGCTCCCCTGATTATTGATTATGATTGTTAATTGTTTTAGACAGTTTTTTCGAGCAAAGCAAGTCATTCGCTAATATATTTAGCCTTTAATTATTGATTCTCATTCCATCGATCAAGTATACAATGCTAGCCTCAATAGGCTGGCCAAAAAAAATTTCGCCGATGCGAGAAAATCGTTCGGGGGAGTCGGTAACTAAAAAAGTCAGCTGAGGACTTTGAGCAGTACTTTCTAGATTCATTTTTTGAGTAATTGATTTTACTGCCATTGCAGTTGCCGTTGCTGAATTAATAATATTTATTTCGCTTCCCAAGATTGCAGTTAAGGATTCAATAAAAACGGGAAAATGAGTGCATCCTAAAATAACAGAATCGCATTGCTGATGATCATTAATAATCGGCTCCAAATATTGTTTTGCAACAAGTCTCGCAATTTCGTTGTTAATACAACCTTCCTCCGCCAACGCCACAAATAACCCACAGGTTTGACTACTAATTTTAATTTCGGGGTTTAATGTGAGAATCGTTTTCTGGTAGATTCCCGACTGAATAGTAGTTTCAGTAGCGAGCAGAGCCACTCGATTATTCTTGGTGGCGCTAATAGCTGCCCGTGCTCCTGGTTCGACAACGCCGATAATGGGAATATCGGGAAATTGCATTTTAAGAAATGGAAGTGTCGCCGTGGAGGCTGTGTTGCAAGCTACTACTAATAATTTAATTCCTTGAGCGACCAGAAGGGACGCCATTTGAGCGGCATAACGCGTGACCGTTTCGCGACTCTTGGTACCGTAGGCAACCGTGCCGTATCGCCCAAGTAAATAAAAGATTCATAAGGTAAATGGTTAACGAGTTCTCGCAAGACTGTGAGTCCACCCATCCCTGAATCGAAGACACCAATAGGGAGTTGATTCCTTGCGATATACTTTTCCACTAGCTTTTCCTTAAAGCTTCTTCTTGTTTTCCGATAATATTTTTAATGCCTTGGCGCGCAAGATCAATCAACGCCTCTAATTCTTGGGGATGGAAAGCATCTCCTTCTGCAGTACCTTGAATTTCAATAAAGGCATCGTTGTCGGTCATTACGATATTCATATCTGTATGAGCATTCGAATCTTCGGTATAATCGAGATCCAAAACGGGCGTACCGTTATAAATCCCGACAGAAACAGCTGCGACTAAATGTTTAAGAGGATCTGTTTGTAAGATACCTTTTCTCTGTAAATACCGCAATGCTTGTACCATAGCGACACAGCCCCCATTGATAGCTGCCGTTCGAGTTCCGCCATCTGCTTGAATGACATCGCAATCAAGGATAATGGTGTAAGAACCTAGTAATTTTAAATCGAGAGCGGCACGTAAGGAACGGCCAATTAACCGTTGGATTTCCACTGTTCGCCCACCTTGCTTACCACGTACGGCTTCACGTTCCATACGGCTATGGGTAGAGCGAGGTAACATTCCATATTCGGCAGTTAACCACCCTTGCTCGATATTTTTAAGAAAACGGGGAACGCCCTCGACGATACTAGCAGTGCAGATTACTTTGGTCTGTCCCATCTCAACAAGAACAGAACCTTCGGAGTAAGGAGTAAACTGAGTAGTGAAGGAAAGGGAGCGCAACTCATTCGTTGCTCGCTTACTTGGGCGCATGACTACCTCTTAATTATTTTTTAGATGAATCTGAGGGGTTTATATACCACACTATCGTTTGTTAGATAATAAACAAGCTGAAAAAACACCTAGTCAGAATTCGCAGAAATCTCTTCCCATCGCAAATTTGAGCCGCTATCCGTCCGATTCCTATGTTATTATGTTCTCCATCGTTAGTGCGTGTTTAGGATTTTGTACGGTTGCAAGCACGACTACTTTCGCCCGGCGTTCTTATGAAGTCAGCTGGGGGAGATTAACGTAGGAAATTCAAACTGTAAATCACCGTTATTTAGAAGTCACTTTACGTATGCCACATTTTCTGCGTGATTTTGAACAGTCCTCGGGGGAAATTATTCAAAATTATTTAAGTCTCGGTAAAATAGAAGCGATATTACGCTTTCAGCCCGGCCAAAAAGCTTCTATTGAAGTTAGCGTTAATCAGGCCCTTACAGAACGGTTGGCCAAGGCTAGTGAGGCCCGTTCTTACCTTTTTCTATTCGGCTACCGTTAACGCAATGGATGTATTAGCGTAGCCCGGAATATTACAAACAAAAGAAACCGAAGTGCATAGGAAGGGCTATTTCGGATCTGCTAAAAAGCACTTTAGATGAATGTGTGAGGGTGCGCCAGAGAGAAGGTAAGGAACTTCAACTCTTTTGGGAAGACCGTCTTAAAATTAGTAAAAAATTAATTTCTTCCATTAAAAAACGTATGCCTATTTTACTAAAAGCTGCGCGAGAAAGAATGATAGTTCGCTTTGAAGAATTAGCCGTAGGTTTAGACAAAGAACGTTTAGAGCAAGAAATGTTATGGCTAGCTCAGAAAGTAGACATTACTGAAGAACTGAAACGCTTAGAGACGTATATTAATGAGGTTAAACGAGTGCTTGATCAAAGTGAAGTAGTGGGGGCGCCGCTTGGATTTTTTGATGTAGGAATTAAATCGAGAAGCAAACACTTTGGGAAATAAATCAATCGATGCCAGCGTTTCGCAGGCAGTCATTGAACTAAAAGCTCAGATTGAACAAATGCGCGAACAGGTACAAGATATTGCATAAAGGACACAAAGCGAATCTTTTTGTTATATCGGCTCCTTCTGGTGCGGGGAAGACCAGTTTGGTTCGTGCCTTAGTAAACGAATTGGATGAAATAAAAATTTCCGTTTCTCATACCACTCGACCATTGCGGCCCGGTGATCGGGAAGGTGTAGATTATTTCTTTGTCGACGAAGATCAATTTCAGACGATGATAAAAGATGGTGCTTTTCTAGAGTATGCTACGATTTATGGATACCATTATGGGACTGCCCGCGAATGGGTTCTCGAGCGATTAAAAGCGGGGGAGGATGTTTTATTAGAAATTGATTGGCAGGGTGCTAAACAAATACGAAAGTTATTTCCACCTGTGCTTACCATTTTTATTCTACCCCCCTCTTCGCAGGCTTTGCGAGAACGCCTGATTAAGCGACGCCAAGATAAAAGTATTGTTATTGACCAGCGATTGGCAATGGCTCGCGAAGAGATGACTTATTATACAGATTTCGATTATCTTGTAGTCAATGATGATTTTAATCAAGCAGTCCAAAGCCTAGTTCACATTATTAATGCTGAACGATTGCAGCGATACGTACAAGAGGAAAAGTTGGCAGGGCTTCTGGCAGAGCTATTGAAAAAGCAGTAAAATAACTTTTTTGAGGAACAGTTAAATAATTTTCTTAAATAAAGAGGTCTCTCCATGGCACGCGTAACCGTTGAAGATTGCCTTCAATACGTTGAAAATCGCTTTGATCTCGTCTTAAAAGCAGCAAAGCGAGCACATATACTGGAATTAGGCGGGGCTGATCCTATGGTTCCACGAGATAATGATAAGCCCACCGTTATCGCGCTTCGGGAAATTGCTGCTGGATACGATGTTACGCAAGACGTTGAAGCTCAAGCCGAAAAAGAAGAAGTGAAAAAATCTAACACTATTTTGCCTGTCGCAAGTCCTGTGGCCGATTCGCAACTTAGAGAAGAGGACTAAGGCGAAACACCTCTATTCTGTAAGGAGGAAGTCTTGCGCCCCTTCAAAAAGTTACGACGAAAGCTCGATTACTTGAGTGACGAACAAATCGATTCTATCCATCGAGCCTATTTGATGGCTCAGAAAGCTCATCGTGGTCAAAAACGCCGAACAGGTGAACCTTATATTAGTCATCCCGTGGCTGTTGCCTGCATTTTGGCCGAAATGAAAATGGACTATCAAATCATTATGGCGGCTTTATTGCATGATGTTATCGAAGACACGCCCATCGAAAAAAACATAATTGCCGAAGGATTTGGGGAAGAAGTTGCTGAACTTGTCGATGGTGTAAGCAAGTTAACCCAAATTGAATTTGTTAGCCGTGCTGAAGCCCAAGCAGAAAATTTTCGAAAAATGGTTTTGGCTATGGCGCGCGATATTCGTGTGATTATCGTTAAATTAGCAGATCGTTTGCATAACATGCGTACTCTGGGTTCACTTCATTCACAAAAACGAAGACGGATTGCGCGAGAAACTTTAGGTATTTTTGCACCAATTGCTAAACGACTTGGGATTCGTGAATTATCAGTTGAATTAGAAGAGCTAGGATTTGCCGCGCTTTACCCAATGCGTTATCGAGTTTTGAAAGATGCTGTTCGAAAAGCTCGGGGTAATCGAAAAAAAATGCTCGATTTAATTGAAAAAACCCTAGATGAGGGTTTAAGTCGAAGTAATTTGTCTTCCTACACAATAACGGGTCGGGAAAAACATTTGTATAGTATTTATCACAAAATGCACACTAAGCATATTCCCTTTAATGAAATTATGGATATGTATGCTTTTAGAATCATCATGGATGACCTTGATTCCTGTTATCGCGCATTGGGAATTATTCACGGATTGTTTAAACCTGTGCCAGAGCGTTTTAAAGATTATATCGCTATTCCAAAAGCCAATGGCTATCAATCGTTGCATACCACGCTTTTTGGACCCTATGGTTTGCCTATTGAAGTGCAAATTCGCACTGCGGAAATGGATCGAATGGCAACTACAGGTATTGCTGCACATTGGCTTTATAAAACGACCGATACTCCTCTTACTGAATCACAAATACGTGCTAAAGCTTGGGTAAAGAATTTATTGGAATTGCAGGAAGATGCGCTAAATCCTCTGGAATTTATAGAAAATGTAAAAATCGATTTATTTCGTGAAGAAGTATATGTCTTTACTCCGCGGGGAGATATTATGGAATTGCCAGCTGGCGCTACTGCAATCGATTTTGCCTATGCCGTTCATACGGATATTGGAAATAATTGCGTCGCCGTGAAAATCGATCGACATATGGCTCCTTTATCGATTCGACTTGCCAATGGGCAAACGGTAGAAGTGATCACTTCGGAATCGGGCCGGCCTAATCCTGCATGGTTAGACTTTGTAGTAACAAGTAAAGCGCGAAGTAGTATTCGTCAATTTTTAAAAATGCAACGGCGTTCAGAGTCCGTTTCTTTAGGAAACAATTGTTGAAAAAGGCCCTTGAAAATTATGCGCTTTCTCTAAAAAAATATCGCAACGAACTATCGACTTTACTTTAAAAGAAATGCAATTGAAGTCATTTGACGATTTGTTAGAGGAAATTGGCCTCGGTAATCGCGTAGCTGTCTTAGTAGTGCAACGATTGGCGGCTGTGGCCAAAGAAGCTGAAGCGGAAACAGAAATGCCACCTACTTCTGAGACACCGTTGGTGATCAAGGGTACAGAGGGAATGCTTGTTAATTTCGCAGTGTGCTGTTATCCCATTCCCGGTGATCCCATTGTAGGTGTTATTGATGTTGGCAAAGGAATTTTGGTTCACATGGAACATTGTTCTTCGATTTCAAAAGTGCGGCATCTACTGGATCGATGTATTCCTCTGCGGTGGTCGGAAAAAGCCAAAGAAATATTTCCGACGGTAGTCCGTGTTCAAGTTGTTAACGAACGGGGGGCCCTGGCTATGTTAGCTTTAGCTTTTTCGGAGTCTGAAGCTAATATTGAAGACATTACGGTAGAAGAACGTGAAGGTTTACATTATATTGTTATGTTTCGTATTTCTGTGCGAGACCGTGCACATCTCGCGAAAGTTTTAAGAAGGTTACGTCAAGTCAAACAAGTGGTTAAAATTATACGTCGGTTTGGTTAAACGTATAATAGGAGGATTTTAGAGATGAAACAAATAATTGGAACTAACAAGGCACCACATGCCATCGGTATCTATTCCCAAGCGATTAAGGCTGGTAACACTGTCTATTTTTCAGGTCAAATTCCTCTTGATCCTGAAACTATGGAAATGGTTCAGGGTAACTTTAAAGAACACGTTCATCGTGTTTTTAAAAATATTGCTGCGGTTGCTGAGGCGGCGGGTGGGAGTCTTTCTCAAATTGTAAAATTAACTATTTATTTGGTGAATATAGAAAATTTTTCTGTAGTCAATGAAGTGATGAAAGAATATTACGAAGAACCTTATCCTGCGCGAACCATAGTTGTAGTTAAGCAATTACCAAAAAATGCGTTGGTAGAAATGGATGCACTCATGGTGTTGGGAGAATGAGACAACGTGCTCTATGAAATTCCTGTTGCTTCGTTAAGAGGCGTTGGGCCTAAAATGACTGAACTTTTAGCTAGTCTTAACATTCATACTCTCCAAGACCTTTTGTTTCATTTACCGTTACGATATGAAGATCGAACTCGATTAACGTCATTGGGTGCATTGCGGCACGGTGATCAAACAACTATTGAGGGTTTTATTGAATTTACGAATATCAATTATGGTCGAAGACGAAGTTTGCATTGTTGCATCGGGGATGGAACGGGATCTCTCATCCTACGATTCTATCATTTTAATTCTCAACAATACCAACAATTAATGAAACGAGGATTGCGATTGAAGTGTTTTGGTACGGCTCGGCAGAATTATCAAGGTCGATTGGAAATGGTTCATCCAGAATATCGGGTGGTTAACGCAACTATTCCTATTCCCACCGAAGAGAATTTAACTGCTGTATACCCAACTACGAAAGGATTACCGCAAACTAAATTACGCGATTTATTATCTCAAGCATTGAATTATTTAAAAAAACGAGATGTTTTTGAAGAATTATTTTCAGAATCTTTGCGTCAAGAATTTAATTTGCCAACCTTAATAGCTTCATTGCTCTATGTACATTGTCCTCCTTCGAATGCCCCTCTTAAATTGTTAAAAGCAGGCAAACATCCGGCACAACAACGATTAATTATTGAAGAATTAGTAGCGCAACAGATTGAGCTTCTGAAATTACGTTCACGTGCAAAAATGTATTTGGCGCCGGTTTTAAATTTAGAAGCAGAGAAAGAGAATAAATTACGTCAAGCATTACCGTTTAAACTAACAGCAGCCCAAGAGCGTGTTATTTCTGAAATTAATGAAGATTTAAAGCGATCGCATCCTATGCAGCGATTAGTGCAGGGGGATGTAGGTTCAGGCAAAACTATTGTGGCAGCGATGGCAATTATCAAAGTAGTGGAAAACGGCTATCAATGTGCTGTAATGGTGCCGACAGAAATATTAGCCGAGCAACATCATCGTGCCTTTCAAAAATGGTTAAACCCTTTGGGAATTCAAGTAGGGTGGCTGACTGGGAGTTTAAATAATTCAGCGCGAGAACAGACATTACAGAAAATACGTCAGGGCGAGGATCAAGTGATTGTGGGAACCCACGCGCTTTTTCAAGAAGATGTGGCTTTTCTTAAATTGGGTTTGATTGTTATCGACGAGCAACATCGCTTTGGGGTTCATCAACGATTAGCTTTGAAAGAGAAAGGGAGTAATAATTCTATCTATCCGCATCAATTAATCATGACAGCCACGCCCATCCCGCGAACCTTGGCGTTAACGGCCTATGCGAATTTTGATGTCTCTACGATTGATGAATTGCCTTCCGGAAGAAAGCCTATTACTACTGTTTTAATGTCTAATGCGCGACGCAATGAAGTGATTGCTCGAATTAAACAAAATTGCGAACAGGGTAAGCAAGCCTATTGGGTTTGTACATTAATTGAAGATTCTGAAATGTTGCAATGCGAAGCCGCAGAAGCCACGTATCAAAAATTGCGACAATTACTAAATCATTTGACCGTAGGGCTGATTCATGGACGATTAAGTAGGAATGAAAAAGACGCGGTTATGATGGACTTTAAAGCAGGCGGCATTGATTTATTAGTTGCAACAACGGTAGTTGAAGTCGGTGTGGATGTGCCTAACGCGAGTTTAATAATAATAGAAAATGCAGAGCGGTTGGGTCTTGCCCAAATTCATCAATTGCGAGGTCGGGTAGGACGCGGGAAAGATAAAAGTTATTGCGTTTTACTGTATCAAAAACCACTGTCACAATACGCGCGCGATCGCTTGATTTTACTACGTAATTCACAAGACGGGTTTGTAGTAGCCCAAAAGGACCTTGAATTGCGAGGACCCGGAGAATTATTGGGAACGCGGCAGGCTGGAATGCTACCGTTTCGTATTACAGATTTAATTCGGGACCAATGTTTATTATCTCGAGCACAATCAATTGCTACCCGAATGCTCGATCAATATCCGCTTCAGGCTACTCGATTATTACAGCGCTGGTTGAGGAATGCCGAAACCTATGTAGAAGTCTAATAGTAACCTCTTGCTTTTTTAATTATTATCGAACTTATTTCTATTTAAATTAACGACAGACAAAGGTTTTTTCACTCAAAAACTAAATTGAATCCTTAAAACAAGTTTCAAAGCCGCGTCGCTTTATTCAGAAAAATTTTATTATTTCAGTCGACGTTCTCTATTTTTTTGTGAAGCAATGTTAAAGATGAACTCATCGGTTTAGCCACTTTTTAGAGTTTTATTTTTTATTGCAACTTAACTAATAACTAACTATTATAAAATAAACTTAATTTCTTAATTCTTAAATTATTTATTCTTAAATTATTTTTAAAATAAATAAAGCTTGAAAACAAATTTTCTTTAAAAAAATTAAAAAGGTTGCATTAAGAGAGAAGTTGCTATTAGAATAGGTTCGCTCTTTGCAGCAATATTAATTTATCAATAGGGGAAATTTAATGTCGGTAAAAAAATTAATAACATTCGCTACTGCTGGTATTGCTAGCGTCGGTGTTACTTCCGCTGTAGTAGCTGGCGGTCCTGATTATGTACCTGCTCCGAGCTATGCAGGTGTTTATGTTGAAGGTAATGTGGGTTATGTCTATCGTCCCTGGAAAAGTGATGTAACGACTCTACCCGGTACACTCAACAATTTGGGCGTTCTTTCAAGCTCTTCCCGAGAAAATGGTGGCTTTACTTTTGGTGGTGATTTAGGTTATCAATTTAACCAATATTTTGCTGTTGAAGGTGGTTGGTTCTATTTGCCTAAAGCAAAATTTACTATTAATCCAACAACCTTTACAATTAAAGGTGGCATTCCTTATGCAGCATTGAAGGCTATGGCACCTATTTACGAAAATACTTATGTATTTGGTAAGTTAGGTGTTGCTTATACCTACAATCAATCCAGTTCTGCTTCAGTAACCTCAGACCTGATTAACTTTATCAGTCCTCGTTCAAACTACTGGAATCCATTGTTTTCTGTCGGCGTTCAATACTACTTCACGCCAAATTGGTCTGTGAACGCTCAATATACGTTCGTACCAGGTTACCGAAGTGCTTCCTCCAGTCACTTCGTAACACCTGTTGCGGACCTCTTTACCGTTGGTATTGGTTACAAATTCTTAATGTAATCAAAACAGTATCGGAAAAGGGGGGCTTTTGCCCCCTTTTTTTGGCTTGAAATTCGTCGTCTTGCCTTATGTTAAGCTTTGAGTAAAACCTTTCTAGGAGTCACGTAATGTCTTTTCAACCCCAAACGGAAATTTTGTCGTTCGAAGCTGAGGTTAAGCAGTTATTGCACCTGGTAGCGCATTCCCTTTACAGCAACGATGAAATCTTTTTACGAGAATTGATTTCCAACAGCTCCGATGCAGAGAATAAGTTAGATTACCAAGCCCTTTCGGATGCAACTTTATATGAAGGCGATGCCGAATTAAAAATTTGGGTTGATATTGATAAAGACAGTCGCACCATTATCATTCGTGATAATGGCATCGGTATGAATCGAGAGGAAGTGATTGAAAATTTAGGCACTATTGCTAAATCGGGAACACGTGCTTTTCGTGAATTATTAACAGAAAAAAACGCCGAGGAGTCTCAATTAATTGGTCAATTTGGCGTAGGTTTTATTCGGCTTTTATTGTGGCTGATCACGTCATAGTGCGCACACGGCGAGCAGGTATGAAAGCAAACCAGAGTGTTGAATGGAAATCAAATGGGAAAGGTGAATATACCATTAAAAACATTAATAAATCTTCGCGTGGGACTGAAGTTATTTTGCACCTTAAAAAAGAGAAAGAAGAGTTTTTAGACTCCATGCGTTTACGTTCGATTATTACTAAATATTCTGATCATATTTTACGTCCTATTGTAATGAAAAAAATAACCATTAAGGAGGATGAGGTTAAAAATAAGAAAGAACCTGAAGAAGAGGTTGTTAATCGTGCAAATGCCTTATGGACATTACCTAAAGATAAAATTAAAGAAGAAGAATATAAAGAACTTTACAAACATATTGCTCATGATTTTGAAGATCCATTAGCTTGGGCTTACAATCGAGTTGAAGGTAAATTAGAATATACAACTTTACTATATATCCCAGCGCGAGCACCATTTGACCTTTGGAATCGTGAAGGTCAGCACGGACTCAAATTATATGTCAAACATGTTTTCATAATGGATGACGCTGAACATTTCATGCCAATGTATCTTCGCTTCGTTAAAGGAATTGTGGATTCAAACGATTTACCTCTAAATATTTCGCGAGAATTATTACAATCTAACGAGATCATTAACAAAATTAAAGCGGGTTGCGTCAAACGTGTATTAAGTCTTTTAGAAGAACTCACTAACGATAAAGAGAAATATGCGAAATTTTGGAGAGCATTCGGTCAGCTTTTAAAAGAAGGTCCAGCAGAAGATTTTGCTAATCGTGATCGGATTGCTAATTTGTTACGTTTTGCTTCAACTCATAATAATAATGAAGAAGAAAATGTTTCGCTGAAAGATTACATTAATCGACTGAAACCGGAGCAAGATAAAATCTATTATATTATTGCAGATACCTATTTAGCTGCAAAAAATAGTCCCTTACTTGAAGTCTTTCAAAAAAAAGGAATAGAAGTTTTGTTGATGCATGATCGCGTGGATGAATGGCTCGTTGCATATCTAGCAGAATTTGAAGGAAAATCCTTACAATCAGTAGCTAAAGGAGCTTTAGATTTAAGTGAATTAGAAAAAGAAGAAGTCCAAAAAGCGGAAAAAGAATTAGACGACATACTCAAACAATTAAAAGAAACTCTAGGTGAAAAAGTAAAAGAAGTTCGTTTCACGAATCGATTAACTGATTCACCCAGCTGTGTGGTTTTGATCAAAATGAAATGAGTGGTCATTTGCAACGTTTATTGTTACAAACAGGTCAAGAGTTTATTCAAACAAAACCTATTTTAGAAATTAATCCTACTCATCCTTTGATTTTACGTCTAAAAAGTGAGTCAAACAAAAAGCGCTTAAATCGTTGGGTCGAGTTATTGCTCAATCAAGCACTTTTGGCAGAAGGAGAGCAACTTAAAAATCCGGCTGAATTTGTGAAAGCGGTAAACGAATTATTATTAGATTCATAAATAGTATTTAAATTGAACACTAATTGCTTATTTTTTAAGCAAGAATAAATTAATTTTGAACCAAAAAAACCTATTAAAAAACCTATTATTTAATGTTTTTTTATTAAAACTAAGTGTTGACATTTTTAAAATATGTATATATCCTTATCACCTTGGCTTTTCAAAAAGCTAATAATAGTCTTAACTATAAACTTATTTTGATTTGGTTTTTAACTTTAGTTGAAAACGGAGAATTAAAAATAGAAACAACTACAAAACTTCCCATAGGGGTTTCTGCACTATGTTGCTTAGCCACTGCTGCTTTTTCAGGTCGGCCTGATGTTTCTGTTTGTGATATGAATGATTTTCATATTGGTTTGGGAGTTGGGTATAACTCTTATACTTAGGATATATTATACTTGGGATCAACTATCTTCAGTAGCTGATGCTAGACATGATTTTCTTGTCCACCCAACTTCTGTTTCACTGATACAATTTGGTCTAGTAGGAGAATTCGGTTACACCTTCACAACCTATAACTGGATATTTGGTGTTTGAGGGCAGTTTCAATACGATAACATTCGTGTTGTTCAGCCTGGATTTTTATCCGATGCTTGTCTTCTATACTACCATATTCGTATAGGATCTCATTTTTTAGCTACGCTGTTAACAGGTCTTAAAGTGAACGATTGCAATGATGTTTACTTAGAAGGTGAACCCCCACTCTGGGGTAGAATAACCGTTCTTCCAGGCGCAGCTGCTTTTGTTTCGTGAACTGTTAAAGAAAGATTGAACGGTAGCGTTGCTGATTACCTGTTCAATATCTAATAGAGGATATAGACTGTTAATTTTATCAGGTAGTTGTTTCTAATTTCTAGTTGTTTCTAATTTCTGTTAAGAAGTTTTATTGCCTTCTAGAATTAATCCACATTCCTCGCGGCTTGAAGGGTATTTTCGAGAAGGGTGGCAACAGTCATTGGCCCCACGCTCCTGGAACGGGAGTTATCCAAGCGGCTTTTTCTTGAGAGGTTTCAAAATCGACGTCACCAACAATTTTATTTTGGCTTAATCGACTAAAACCAACATCCACCACAATAGCACCGGGTTTAATCCATTCACTTTGTATAATCCCAGGTTTTCCAATGGCGACAATTAATAGGTCTGCCGCCTTGACGTGTTTTGCTAAATCTTTAGTAAAAGATGACATACGGTTACGGTGCATTTGGCTAATAATAGTTCTAGAGCCATAGGACGGCCTACAATATTTGAAGCACCGACCACAACAGCGTGCTTTCTTGTAAGATCCTCGTTAGTTTCTTTTAACAGTGTCATAATTCCAGCAGGAGTACAAGGACGTAACATAGGGTGACGCTGCACCAGACGGCCAAGATTATAAGGATGAAACCATCAACATCTTTATCTGGGTGGATGCGTTCGAGTAAATGGAAAGAATTAATATGCGTAGGTAAAGGAAACTGGAGAAGAATACCGTGGGTGTTTGAATCGGCATTACATTGATCAATTTTTGTTGCGAGTTCAGCTTCTAACGTAGTGTTAGCCATTTGATGAATGATTGAGCGGATACCAACTGCCTGACAAGCTAATTCTTTTTGATGAACATAAGCAGCGGATGCAGGATTTTCTCCGACTAAAATAACAGACAGACCAGGGGTGGAGAGGCCCTTCTTTTGTCTCGCCAAGATAGCTTCTTTAACATGGGTTTTGACCTTTTCTGCACAAGCACGCCCATCCAAAATTCGAGCGGTCATAGAATTCTTCCTCTAACGCAAAAACTTTTCGTATAAGAACAGCCCTGTCAATAATTTTTCTTATACCACCAAGCGTTGTCCAATACGAATTGTATTTCCGACTATATGGTTGCTGTGGCGCAGTTTGGCTACAGTGGTTTTATAATGGTGGGCGATAGTAGAAAGCGATTCTCCCCATTTGACAATATGATATCGAGTTTTGTAAGCGCTAGGCTCCCAAATGATTAATTTTTGTCTTACCACTAATTCTTTAGCTTTCGTTATCCTATTCCAAAAATAAATTTTCTGAGGAGTGACATGGTAACGGTGAGCAATATGAATAATGGTTTCATGAGATTTTACGTTATCCACCACACGCTGAGGACGCGGAATATTATCTTCGGAGATATGATAATTGTTAGAGGTATAGGGAGTAGCTTGAGCTTTAGGAATTAATAAATTTTCACCAATTCGAATCATATCCCCTTTTAATTTATTCATTTCACGGATTTCCGCGACGCTTGTGTGATAACGATTTGCTAAAATGCTCAATGAATCCCCAGCATGCACGCGATGATGCAATAATAAGCTCATCAAATGTTGTTCTCCCAGCATGGTCAGATTCTCTTGTAACTCATTGACTTTATTAGTAGGAATCAGAAGATTATAGGTGTGGTTCGGAATTATAGTGGATCGCAAAAGCCCGGATTTAATAGCCTTAACGATTTCAGAGAAGAACCGGAGAGTTTTAATAATTGTTTAAAATTCATTGGTGTTTTTAAAACCACCGTCGTGAAGTAAGGGTGGTTTTCCACCGGTTGGAGGTGCAAACCATAGAAGTTGTGATTTTTAATCACATCGGCCAACGCCAACAATTTTGGTACATATTCGCGAGTTTCATAGGGCAACGGTAAAGACCAAAAATCAGTAGGCTGGCCACGGTGATGATTATATCGAATGGCTGCTGCTACGGTTCCTTCTCCTGCATCATAGGCCGCTACAGCTAAAAGCCAACTATGGAAATAATCGTGAAGATATTGAAGGTAATTTAGAGCTGCATTCGTTGACGCTACGACATCCCGTCGTTCGTCGTACCACCAGTTAATAAGTAAGCCAAAACCCGTAGCGGTTTCCGGCATTAATTGCCAAAGTCCTGTGGCTCCGCACTTAGAATACAAAAAGGGATTATAATTACTCTCAATCATTGGCAAAAGTGCAATTTCCGCCGGCATTCCACGCTTTTTTGTTTGTTGAAGTACGTAGTAAATGTAAGGTCGCGCATTTTGCGTTAACTCATAAAGGTAGGATTGTCGACGTCGAAACCAACGGATTTGGTTTTGGACATAATAATTGTTAACGTATTTTCCATAAATGGCAAAATAGGGACTGATTGCCCTCCATAAGTTGTTCGAATGAAAAAAATATCGCTAATCTTCCACCGCTGACCCGAGGAGGCTGGCATTGCGATAGTAGTAACGCCGATAAGACTTAAAGCAAATAGCGCAATGGTAATTTTGGAGATCCATTTTCGCATTCGGCGATATTACTGATAAATACCTCCACAATCAAGAAATATTGATTAAAATTTTGCCTAATAGTTGATAACTAATTGAAAATTTTTAGAAAATAGTAAATTTTTTTACTCATTTCTTATCAAAGCTCATCTTACCATCGGCGTAAAGCAAAAAAACAGCGAGGTTTTTCTTAGGTATATTCATGACCACAATAAAGTCGAGTATCAGAAGGAAGGGCTGCTAATTTGAGTAACGAATGATAGAGTTGATCCGGCGAATCTTCAAAAAGTCGGCCGGCAAGACGCCGTCAGGAAACAATGTATCACCTGAAAGCCCACTGATGGCCATAATAAGCAATGTGGTCTAAGGTATGGCCTGGAATCGCTAAAATCGGTAAAGGTAATATTAATTGAAGATAAAGTAATTTGATCATCATCCTTAACAGGGCGAACACGGAGCGGAATAGTGTCCTCAGCGGCGTCCATAAACAGACGGGAAATGTTTCTCTAAAAGTCCGGAAATACCCGTTCCTATAATTCCAATGATGGTGAGTTAGTAATATAGTGGTTAAGCATTAAACCTTGTTGTTCGAGTATTTCCAGAACGGGTTTTCATTCCCCTGGATCGATTGCTATAACCGTTTGTTTCTATTTAGATGCACTATGGTCCAGATGTAGTTATCATTAAGAGTGGGAATAGCAAGAATTGTGTGAGACATTAGTCTGTGAGACATTAGACAAAGATTACTTTCTTTATAAGAAAATTAAGTACTTTGACAGTATAAAATATGAATTCGGAATTTTCGAATATGCACGGGTCGTCGCTAGAGATCATGCGGGATTGGTATCAACATCCTCCGGGGTCCTTGATCCTATCCTGCGAAAATGAAGAAGCGACACGATTCTTGAAAACGATTCGCGGAAAATATTTAATTCAGATTGGCGGAGAAACGACTCTGACACATTCGGCAGGGAGCCCTATCCTCTATCATATTCAATTAACTTCAGAGCCGACTGATAATTTATTATCCATACAAATGGATTGGCAGGAATTGCCTTTATTGTCAGACAGCATCGATGTGTTTGTGTTGGTGCATGTATTAGAATTTATTAATTATCCTGTTAAATTAATTCAAGAAATTTTCCGAGTGTTGAAACCTGAAGGTAGATTATTTATTTTTGGCTTTAATCCATGGAGCTTGTGGGGGCTTGAGAAATTATTTTTTATTAAACGTGGAGTTCCCTGGAATGGAAAATTTTGGGCTTGCGAACAAGTAAAGCGCTGGTTAATTAATTTTAAATATTCCATTTCTTTTAGCAAAACTTTTTATTATGGTTTTCTGCCTGAAAATAGGTCGAATCGACGGCTTCACTTAATTAAAGAAATAATTGGAAAGGTTTGTTTCCCTACCGCAGGTGGTATTTATTTATTAGCTGCTAAAAAAGAGGTCTACGCACCAGTTCATCGTAGAATTTTGTGGAAAAAAGAATCGGTGATTGCACAGAATGTTATTAAACCAACCCCATCCTTGAAATTATGAAAAAAGAACAAGATATTGTATACCTTTATTGTGATGGTGCCTGTCGCAGTAATCCGGGCCCTGGGGGATGGGGAGTTTTATTGCGTTATAACGGTCATGAGCGACAACTTTATGGTGGTGTTCCTAATACCACCAACAATCAAATGGAGCTGACCGCCGCTATTGAAGGGCTCAAAGTGCTAAAACTCTCTTGTTATGTTATTGCCACGACAGATTCTCAATATTTGCGTCGCGGAGTAACGGAGTGGCTCCCTGTATGGAAGAAGAGGGAATGGAAAACCAGCGGGAAAAAACCAGTTAAAAATAAAGCATTGTGGGAAGCCCTGGAAAAAGAAATTGAACGGCATACGGTATGTTGGCAATGGGTGAAGGGGCATAGTGGCCATCCCGAAAATGAGATTGCCGATTATCTAGCCAATCGTGGTATTGATGAATTGTTGTTTTAAATGAACTAGGATTTTTATGCGGCAAATTATCTTAGATACAGAAACGACCGGTCTTGTTCCAGAAGAGGGGCACCGGATTATTGAAATTGGTTGTTTAGAAATGGTTGATAGGCGTTTAACAGGCCAATATCTACATTTCTATATTAATCCGGGTCGTTCTATCAAACGCGACGCTGTTGATATCCATGGCATTACGGAAAGCTTTTTGGCCGATAAGCCTTCATTTAACGATATTGTTGATGAACTTATTGCTTTTATTAAAGGAGCTGAATTAATCATTCACAATGCTTCATTCGATGTGGGTTTTTTAAATCATGAATTGAAGTTGACCGGAAAGCCTTTCAAAATGATCCCTGATTATTGTAAAATTTTGGATACCTTAGTAATTGCCCGACAAAAATATCCTGGACAGCATAATAATTTAGATGCTCTATGTCGACGATACCATGTTGATAACTCTAACCGTGAATATCATGGGGCGTTATTGGATGCTGAACTTCTAGCCCAGGTCTATTTGTTGATGACCGGTGGTCAAACTAAATTATTTGAACAGCAAGATCCTGCCCTAGTTATGCAATCGCCTCAAATTCGACGATTAGATATCGACCGTAAGAATTTGCCGGTTATAGCGGCGAATAAGGAAGAAAAAATAGCGCATCGGACTTTTTTGGAGTTATTAAAGAGAAGGGGTGTTTGTTTGTGGTCCGATGCACTAACCGACTAGCTCCTAGTTAAGGCAATACAATTACTTTAGTTCCCGGACGCATGAAATATTTGGAAAGCCAAGCTTGTGCGGGTACTGGGATAAACCCGAATACAGCGATGACTGGTGTTACGATTTGAGATATATGGGGAACCATGGATAGTATCGCCTCCTTGAAAACATGCAATAAGGCATAGGTGCCCCCCCCTTGTGTGAGAGGGAAACGACTGGACACACTAACTGGTGTCCCCTTTGCGTGAAATTCGAAAGTTACCCGTTAGGGTTTGACAAGGTCTGCTTAAGCTCGGACAGTAATTGATACCTTCCCCATTAGCCTTACTGCTTGCAACCAGGTAACCGTCCGAATCATAAGTGGACCATCGGAGGATACGGGTACTAAAGATAAAAACTCACTCTCCCGGAGGGCTCTCCCGGAGGGCGAATTCGCTTGGCTAGGCTTATCGTAGCTTTCTACCACGTTTTCGGCTTCAGCAATGAGACTGTAAGGGCTGTTGTCTAAAAAAATAGCATTCTGACTATCAAGAAAATCCTCTCCAGCTGTTTCCTCACCGTCAAAGTCCACAGAATAGCTTGAAGCGATGTCAAAGTTATCGTCGTAGTTATGAGAGCTCCATATTACCCAATAGCAAAGCTATGGTGAAAGTAGGTATAAGTGGTGATTTCATGGTTCAATTCCTTCTTCCACTTAGTTAGAAAGGTCGTATTCATATTTAGAACTATAGTATCGAAGAAGTATAAAAACCAACGAAATTGATCGATTCATAGATAATTACTAAAGAAAATTTTCATAAAATATTCAAATTCTTAAAGTAGTAATTGAATCTTATAGATTATCTAGGCAGCGAAATGCGGATAGAAGTGTGGGTGAGTAGGGGTTAATCGGGCTATCAGCGGTGAGCTGATAATGAGCTATGTTGCTTTCCAATCTTATAGCCAGTTGGAAAGTTTTGTGATTGCTGATTGTTTTTATTTGAGATTGTTGGATCAAATACAACCATGATCAAGGACCTGTTAACGTGGTAGTCGGTTTGTGCGGAGTTAAGGTATCGAAACTGAAGGTGACGAAGTCACCTTCAAAACCTGGTCAACTGACTTGTGTCACAGGGTTAATACCCGGTTCGAAATTAATTGTCTGACCACCGATATTTAAAAGTGAAACGGCTTACGTTCGGAGAGAAACTCGTGGAAGTTAATGTGAAATTGAGTATTGGTTCATCTGGGTTATTGGTATAAAACATTTTTTAGATTATCGAAGCTCGAGTTATCATGTCGAGACTTGTTTTAGGGATTCGGGTCGTTTCACAGTCTAATTTCTTCTAGGTCCAAATAAAGGGTGTGAGGTTATCCACAAAAGGTACCAAATAATCATTAAAAAAACGTTTCTACAACGCCATCAGGTCTAAAGAAATGATTAAAATTCTTAAGCAAGACGTAGGTTATGGAATCTTCGAAAATATGGAATAAAAATAGAGTGCTTATAATCAGGCACCACTAGAGAGGTCCAAATTGAATTTAAGTATTGATGAGAATTCTCAAGCATAGATTTCCATATCTTTTAAGAAAGAATAGGAACCCACTAATTAATAGGTGCTGGTATTTTTGTTGCTATCGCTTGTGCATGTGTTAAAGGATCATCCTTTCGATCATTTTGCATTCGTTGCACTGTGTTTTTATAAGCAGCTTGGATGGGATCAATTGAGGTAGTGATTTTTTCCACGTATTGAATTGAGCGCTTTTAGATTCGATTGCACAAGGAGTTGATTGTCCCCAGCGGTAATAAAGCGCATTAAATCGAATTCTTTAGTGTTATTTAAATAATTCTGAATAGCATTATCATTTACTGTCTTTTCTATCGTTTGCCAAAAAAACGATTAGCTGTCATCCAACATTTGAAGATCCTTAATAGCCTCTTTTAAGCAGGTGGGAAGGGAGGAGTCAATTTGATTTGATTAATTGCCTGTTGCCATGCTGTGAGATAATTATTTAGATAAATTTTTCTGGTTTGGTCTATTTAACGTATTTAATTGTTTTGAAGTAAGGTTACTTTCCGTCGAACCTATAAATCCAGTCACAGTGGCTAACGAGCTTTGCTAATTTAGGAATTTGATTATAATAAATTCATTTAAAATAATCCACTTGATAAAATATCGGAATATTTGTATTCGACAGGTCCGTTCCTTGAAAGGAGAGCGGAATTTAATTTTGTTCATATTGGCTGTCCACACCATGGCAAATACAATTTCGGGTAATGGGCTTTTCTGTAAAGCTGTTCAAGCTTTTATAATTGTATTTTCATCAATTGGCCATACGAAGGAAGGCAATTGTAAAAGATTATTTGAATGGCGATATAATTGTTGCTGTTTTTGGGTTTGGTTGGGGTATTGTTTTTTCCAATGTTGACTGAACCAATTTCAGATAACGTCACCGTTACGATGCAATGACTCCGTCAACATGAAATAGGTTTGCAAAGCTTGGTATAGAGTAAATTCGTTATAATTGATCATTTCATGAATCTCTGTAGTTAAAATTCCATCCAAATAAAGAACAAAATCATTGTAAATTAATTGTGAATACAGATTTTGCATATGATTCTGTAATTTAGCGGCTTGGTTAAATCCAATCTTAGAAATTTTCTTGTCACTAAGAGCCATCAAGGTTTCTTGCAGCTGCTCAACGTGAGAAAGCGAATTATTGTTCGTGAGAGTGGGTAATGAGGTTTTAACCGCATTGATAATTTTCAGATTCTGATGGTAGCTGTGATTTCAAAACAGAAAGGTGCCTAAAATTACTAAAATTGCCGATGGGTAAATGCAGAGTTGCTTCTAACTAGATTGGATAGGCGGTGGCAAGAAATGCGTTGATTCGTGGATCACTTTATTGAACATCCCTTGAACGAAGTAAGGTTGTGAGCGGTAACATGTTAGCTGAGAAGAAACATCAGAAAGCAGAAAAGATTCGGCAATAGCTTGAGTTAATTATATTTACGGATGTGCCACTTTGTTGATTACTAGTGAAATAGATGCCTGCTAAAAGCGTTTTATCAATGGGCAAGTTATCGATCTAATATTCTAATTTCTCAGTTAATTTTTCGAATTACAGAGGCAGATCTTTAATTCACACCCGACGGGTGAGATTTTGTTTATAATGAAGACGTCAGAATAAACGTGGGGAAAGCCTTTAATAAAAGTGGGAAAGCGCTCTTTCAATAATTTTGGAAAAGGTAATTTTTCTGAATTAAAGGTAATTTTTCTGAATTATTTAAATAAGTTAAACCTCAAGGATTGTTGACGTTCTTTACTGGTCCCAGATCTAAAAAATCTAAAAAACCGCTCAAACGATGGCATTGGGTAATCACGAGGAAAACAGGGAAATAGGGATGGGTCCTAGAGCGAATAGGGTTTGTAATTGTGATGCTACTCCTTGAGCTTCTTCAGAAAGAGTTTCTTGATCTTGAAAAAGAGTTAAATAATCTACTGTCAAGAGAATTGCATTCGGTCGGCGTTTGCCTTTGAATGATTCAAGAAGCATTTGCCAAAGACCTTTGGTTTCTTCGTTGAGAGTTTTTGTAGAACAATATTTTCCAGGAAGATCAATAAAGACAGCGTCCTGCTGAATCCACCAATTAATAGCTTGAGTATTTTAATAGTTTTTAAAGATTTTTGATGGGGAGAAATTAATTCAAATTCAGAACGAGACAGAAGGGTAGTTTTTACTGAGTTTTTAAGACTAAATAATAATATCCATTTCGTTTTATTTCGAAGTAAAAGAAATTTCACGAGATTTTTTGGCTAGTCTGAGTCGCCGATACACTTTACTAATCTTTGAATAAGAGGCGCTACTGTTTATTGAGATAAATATGGTAGGAAAGATAAATCCCAATCAAAACAACCACAAGAGCACTTATGGTAGCCCATAGAGGGAGGTAAACGCCAAATACGTTTTTTATTTGGGTTTTGATCAAGGAGTAACTTAGAAAAATCTTGAAAAATCCCTATACCCATCAGGTTTTTCACCATATTTTCCTTGGTATCCTAAGCTTAAGCAAAGATAACCTAATTCGAGGAGATCCAAATGAAGAGCTAGCTCTTCAGTGCTTCGTTTAAGAATGAAAAAGAAGCGTTCTCCGTCCCACATTTCCCCTTGGAAAGTCTTTAACAAGCCTATTTGCCGCCATCCGCTGTCTTTCCCCCAGCTTGTTTGAAGAATAATTTCATCGATCAATACACAGATGAAATAGCGTGCAGCTAAAACGATATGAGAATGGTAAGCTCGAGAATGAATTTTAGCCTCAAAAACTCTTATGTCATCAGATAATTGGAAATGCAGTTTATTGAAATTAGGTCTGTGATTTTGGACCCTCAGTTGGGTGGCAATAGTTAGCAATGGGGCACAAGCATCGACCAAAGGATTAATGGCCATCTGAGAATCAAATACTTTCGATTACTCTTCGATACCATTGGTCAATAAACCGTCGATTGCCATTTCACCGGTTAGAAAATTATTGAGGATTTCTCTGCTGATCAACGCAAAAACTTCATAAAATCAATCCGATTGGTTATTATACCTGTAATGTACTTGAGCAGCTAGTGTAATTAGGAACTTGAATTACTAAAGCGCTTAGGATTGAATCCGAGGGCAGTCCCCTATGCCCTATGAGCGCTCTGAGCTTAATAATTGACTGGGCTCTAACTTAATGATAATTTAATTTTTTTAAAGAGTAGCCAGGAGGTAGCACTAGTAGAAATGATTAATGTCTCAACCTCTCTTCTCACCACCTGAGATCAAGCTCCAATGTCGCCAAAAATTAACTTCGATTGTCCTTCGAAATTCAGTCAAATTTAGCTTGCTGATGATCCACTAGAATCTCATTTCCTGAATTTATTTTCGGTGAATACTCATGTTATAGAAGCGTATGCTATGCGAGCGATGCGACAAGCTTTATCGCTAATTAACCCCTCCCCGCTCGCCTTTTGGTTTAATGCAAAAGAGTTTATTAAACAGGAAGGCAATCATTGTCGTCTGCACCATAAAACTTAATGAAGGGTTGAAATCTTGTGGGGTATGCGCAAATCCCTATAATTATTCAAAAACAGCATGATGAATTTTTTAAACTCTTAGACCCGAATCGATCACCCCGATCGCGATTTCTGAGTAGCTTTTCGAGTAGGTTGTTTATTGGAAAATCTTTCTGCTTATGTGCTTCGACGGTTTATTCTTATTTTTTATTCTTATTTTAGAAAAAATATCAAGAGATTGACTCTATGATGGCCTATTTATTTGGCTATCACACCGTGGAAGAATTGGAACATAAAGGTGTTTGTTTTGATCGTTATACCGATATGTATGGCCATATGCCCACCGAGAACTCTGCGCATAAAAACGAATGGAAGACGTTTAACGAAATGGTTTTAGAAGATTTGTTTTAGAAGATTTATTTAAAAGCGTTTTATATTTTATGGCAATTGATCAGCTTATAGGAGGTAAACCAATTACTATCGATAAAAATAAATTGCGCGAAGAGTTTTTTGGGGAGGCTTTAGGTATTTTTACTCCCTACAGTTTATATGAAGCTTACAGAAAATCCGGATTCCATCCGTGGGAAATTGATAATCGTGATCTTATACAACGATGAGATAAATATTGGGCTCCTTATTTATAGAAAATATTTATGATACCTCGAAATTTCATACCAATTTAGGGTTCAATTCCTTATATATAGTGAATTTAATCAGTGCGATTAATATGGAATACGTTCTAAATATAATGGGAAACGATATTCTTAAAATAGAAACGGTTAGCGAGTTAATTGATTATATCGAGAAAAAGATTAATGAAAAAACCTGATGACATATTTTAATTATGCTTCTTGTACACCACCAAGCGTTAAAAAATCAAACTCTATTGCTTATCGTTTGGTTAATAGCCAGGGCTGCATAAAGCAGGAAATTACTTATGCCGGATTAAACAAGAAAGCGCAATAGATTAGCTGAATTATTGTTAAAAACAGTCAACTGTGACGATAGGGCTTTATTAATTTATGACACCAATATCAATTTTATTATTGCTTTATTTTCTTTTTTGTATGCCGGTATTATTGCGCGTACCAGACTATCCTCCGAATCAAATACCTGGCTGTATTGATGTTTCTGTGCCACACTTGCAGAGCATTATTAAAAATGTAAGTCCGTCGATTGTATTGACGATTGAAAAATATTATTCATTTTTTTAGCTAAAGAAGATAATTCAATTTCAAAAAAATAACGACAGATCGATTGGACTTGAAAAAGGAAAAGAAATAAACTAAAGGGATATTTTTTCTTTTTTTTGATGGTATTCCTAAGCATGCTCTTATCGCCAATGAATTTTTTGCGACGTCCCTATAATTTGGTTTAAGCTTATCTCCAAGATGTCCGATGTAAAATTAGTAGCGGACCAAATTTTATGTATGAATTATGTGTGCAACGTGTTACGGAAAAACAACTACAGACACTCAATTTAATTTATTGGCGAGTAGCTTTTTCCAGCTTAGAAATGAACCACCTAAAAATGTCGTGAATTTTCACAAAAATTTTCAGGTTGTAGGTTTAGCCATAACTAAGTTTTATCCGTGCTATGGATTTTCGGAATCTATTTTATATGCTACTGGCAGTGTGGTTAATTGGATTTCTGTCATTTATCGGTCGTTTTTAAGTGTGGGAAGATATTTCGAAGATTGCGAATTAATAATTGTTGACTCTAAATCTACGCATTTTTTGATAGCGGGTGAGGTTGGAGAAATATGATTACGTGGACCAAGCGTAACCCTAGGTTATTGGGAAAATAAAATTTTGACCAATGGCGTTTTTAACGCCTACATCTTTAACGCCTACATCAAAGAAGGACAGGGGCTTCATCTTCGTACTGGGGATTTAGGTTTCGTGGTTGATGGGGAATTATTTTTTATGGTCGCTTAAAAGATTTAATCATTATTCGAAGTAAAAGTTATTTACCCGATGATATTGAATGAGCAGTTAGCGAAAGTGATCCAAGTGTCCGATTATCTGGCGTTGCGGCTTTTTCTGTTGAATGGGAGAGCTAAGAGCAATTAATTGTAATTTCTGAAGTAAAAGGAGTTAAGAACGAAAATGAATGACGACCTCTATTTACAAATATCCGTGAATGCATCAGCAAAAATTTTGGTATTAAAATTTATGAAATTGTTTATTTGTTCTAGAACTTTACCTAAAACTATGAATGGTAAAATACAACGACAAACCTTTCGAGCACCCTATCGAGATAATAAATTAATTCGATTGGCTTCCTGTGAGATCATTTCGATCAAATTACGATTTGGCAATAACTTTAATTCTTTTAAGATGAAAATCAAGTAATAGGGCGGTAACCAATATTGTTCCGATAATTACATGGCCAGCTAATTTGATCAACCACACGATAAGCTTTTTGTTGCGCATCGCGTAAATCGATGCCTAAGGCGGTGACAGAAAGAATACGTCCGCCGTCAGTGACGATGCCGTTGTGGTTTTTGCGTGCCCGCATGAAAAATTTTAACATTGGAAATTAGTAGACGGTCTAATACTTCGATAATATGTTCTTTTATCATAATTCATAGAGTGACTACGAGCAGTCATGACTACAGTCAAGGCAGCCCCCGGATCCCAAATACTATTTGCTTGATTTAACTTAACAGACAGAGCGGCTAAAATTAATTTAATTAAATCGGAACGTAAGCGCATCATAAGGGGTTGGGTTTCGGAATCGCCTAAGCGTACGTTAAATTCTAATACTTTTGGCTCATTATCTGGCGTGATCATCAATCCTGCATATAAGAATCCGACATAAGTAATTCCTTCTTCTTTTAGGCCGGTAATAGTTTTAGGCCGGTAATAGTTGGTTATATAATTTTAGCCATTATTTTTTCTTCTAAGGTATCCGATAACCGTGGAACGGCTAAATAAGCCCCCATACCACCCATATTCTGACCCAGATCTCCATTTAAGAGCCGTTTATGATCTTGCAAACCAGAAAGGGATAAATATGTTCGCCATCGACCATTCCAATAAAGCTTAATTCATAGCCGGATAAAAATTTTTCAACTACGATTTCTTGTCCTGCTATGCCGAATTGTTTTTCCTCCATCATGGAAATAACAGTGCTTTTGCTTCTGTTAACGATTACGTGATAAAGACTCCTTTTTCAGCTGAAAGGCTGCTCGCCTTAATAACGATAGGAAAAGATTGATGGAAAAGATATGCTAAAGCGTCATTTTGATTTTTAAAAGTTACAAAATTTGTGGTAGGAATATTGTGACGACTCAAAAACGCTTTGCAAAAATTTTTGGAGGTTTCTAATTGTGCAGCTGCTTATGTTGGTCCAAAGATGGTTAAATTTACTTGATGAAATTGATCGACAATTCCATCGGCTAGGGCCACTTCGGGACCCACAAGGGTGAGATCTATTTTATTTTTTGCGTGAAATTAATTAATGCATTGATGTTGGAAACATTGATAGAAATATTTTAAACTTTATTTTCCAGAGCGGTCCCGGCGTTACCAGGAGCAACCCAGATCTTTTAACCTGAGCTGATTGGGTCACTTTCCATGCTAAAGCGTGCTCCCTTTCTCCATTGCCGACAATAAAAACCTTCATAGAGCGACATGGTAGCATTTTTCTAGAGAGAGGAAATAGGAGTTTAATAAAACATTAATTTCAATCGAGTATGATTGACAAAAACATTATAATAAGATAGCGAATAATAATCTTAGGAAAATTTATAGTGCATCTTCCCCTCTTTTCAATCGGAAATTATCAAGTTGGTTTCAGATCTTTGCGAGAAAGCATTGTTATGCAGATGGTTGGTTGGGCATGAGAGCAAATTTGTCGTCATGGTCAGGGTTGCTTTTTAGTTTTGTGCACAATTGCCGTGCCCGTCAAAATTTATGCGGAAGAAGTATACATTCGCTTTGCGGATTGTCTGATGAGTAATCAAGATGTTGGAATCGCTCCTACTTACGAAAGCGTCGCTTTTAACAAGTTCATATCCATAATTATTGAAGGATATTATGAGGATAATATTCGTCAATGGGGAGCCACCGTGATGCGTTCTCCTGCTCCCGATTGAAAATGCAACGGCCATCCAAGTTTGTGAATACAGAAATACTGTCCTTGAACTCATCTTTCTAGATCCCAGCTGTAGGGTCGAATAATACCCTGATTTGTACAATCTAAACCAAATTATTGCTCGAGCAGCTTGTGGTATAGAACAATATGAACGAGAGGCGATAGGGGCAAAATACTTTTGTATTTTGGAAGCTGGGTGGGTGGTTGTAGTTTTTAAATTTAATTTTACCTAATTTTACTGGGCGTTTTCTAAGAAATCCTTTGGAGCTTCAATTTGGAGGTAGTGAAACTCTTGTCTTTATTTCAGGAATATTTTTATTTTTCCTAGTGTTTTCGGATCTACCTTGATAGGACAGGTAATTGCCTATGGTGCTCTTCCACAGACTGTAATAGGACTTCTTCGTTATATTTATTTATTCTGAAAAGAGAGGGAAGAAAGGTGAGGTGTTCAGGATGGAAATCCCCGGAGCTTCTGCTTGCTTACCATTAATTAGCATAAGTAGCACCATAAGCTTCCCTGCTTAAGAAAAAACCTCCAGCCAAGATTAGAGAGTAATTTATTTTGCCTTCCATTTGCTATTTGAGCTGTTAATCCGATATTCTTTCATTATCTCTCGGGGAGCGAAAGCTGAGACGATTTAATTAGACCTGTTGAACCTGCACAAGATAATGCTTTCAAAGAAAAGAGAAATACCTGTTTTCTATGCTTTCCCTTCTCTTCGTATTCCTGAAGGAGAACTATGATTTCTTATCCTGCTTCGAAAAAAATTATTATCATGGAAAACTTTTTCCTAATCTTCGTATAGGGATCTGCAAAATTCAATTGACGAATGGGTATGCCTTAATTCTTTACGATACTTCACTTCAAATCCCTACTTGGATAAGAATATTGCCCTTCAAGCCTCGCATGGATTGCCTCGATTGCGTGAACCATAGATTAAAAAATGCCAGTCTATGATGCAATTAACCTATGCAAAACGAGGAATCATTATCCCAGAAATCGAACATCTAGGAATTCGTGAAAATCAAAAACAAAAAGCTTCGCGCGAAACTAATTAAGAACGCGAAATACGTTTACATCAAAATTCCTTAGGAGCTCAAATTCCCCAACAAATTATTCCGGAATTTATTCGTGATGAAATTGCCAAAGGACGTGCTATTTTGCCTGCTAACATTAATCATCCTGAATGTGAGTCCATGATTATTGGTGCGCGGGATTTTTAGTTAAAGTAAATGCAAATATTGGCAATTCGGTAGTTCGCTCATTCTTCGACAAAGAATTAGAAAAAATAATTTAGGTCGTGTGGTGGGGGGGCTGATACCGTAATGAATTTATCAACAGGAAAGAAAATTAAAAAAATCCGTGAAATGATTTTACGCCATTTTCCAGTGCCTATTGGCACAGTCCCGTTTTATGAAGCCTTAGAGAAAGTGAATGGAAACATTGTAGAACTTAATTAGGATATTTTTTGCGAAGTATTAATTTCTCAAGCCGAACAAAGCGTTGATTATTTTGCAATCCACATTGGTGTTTTTTGGTGATTTATTCCTCTGATAAAAAAACGTATAACGGGAATTGTTTTTCGTGGTGGTTCGATTATGGTGAAATGGTGCACGCTACATCGTCAAGAAAATTTTCTTTAATTATGGGTGCTTACGATGTCAGTTTTTCATTAAGTGATCGGTTGTGACCTGGTTCTATTGCAGATGCTAATGATGAAGCACAATTTACTGAATTAGAAATTCAAGGTGAATTAAATCACATTGCTTGGGAACACGACGTGCAGGTGATGAATGAAGGAGCGGGACACATTCTCTTTCATTTGGTCCAAGAAAATATGACTATGAAATTAATGTATTGCCAAGAAGAGCCATTTTATACGCTTGGCCTACTAACCACTGACATTGTTGCTGGTTACGATCATATGTCAAGCAGCATTGGCGTGGCGTTGATTGCTTGGCAGAGGGGGTGTGTGCTTCTGACTTATGTAACGCCGAAAGAACATTTAGGATTGCCAAATAAAAAGATGTTGAGGATTTTTTAATCGCTTACAAAATTTCCGGACATGCGGCGGATTTAGCCAAAGGACATCCAGCCGCACGACAACATGATGATTTATTATCCCGAGCGCGATTTGAATTTTGGTAGCACGATCAATTTAATTTAGTGTTAGATCCAGAAACAGCCTGTACATTTCATGATAAAACCTTACCGAAAGAATCAGGAAAACACTGACATTTTTTTCATTGTGTGGGCCTAAGTTTTGTGCTTATAAGATAAGCTACGAAGTTCGTGCTTTAGAAAAAGAAAAAGTGCTTTGAAAATTCAAGCTCGGATTGTAGGCGCTGGATTAATAGGTTGTTTGTTAGCCTGGTAATTAAATCTAGCAGGATGGCCGGTGACTTTATTTAATTAAGGATAATAAAAGCGGACAAAAAAGTACCGCTTATGCTGCAGTAAGAATGTTATCGCCAGTGGCTGAATGCGAAACATCACATAAAATGATTTTTTGTCAGGGTGTATATTCATTAAAACAATAGCTACTATAGTTGACTGCGTTGTCTGAGCAAATTTTTTTAACAAAAAAGAACGCTCGTGATTCCACACTCAGAAGATACAGGAGAAAAAGAGCAATGCTTGAAACAAATGCAATTTAAAATGAAAGAATTATGTATTCAGAAATTATCTCAATCTGAAATTAAAAAATTAGAACCAGAATTAAATTTTAGAGATGGTTATTTTTACCTCTGGAAGCGCACATTGATTCCCGCTTACTTTTATAAGCGTTAGCGAAAAAAAATAACTGTGAATTGGCATAAAAATACATTTGTAGAGAAAGTAATTCCTAATTAGTTTTTTGTGAAAGGAAAACAATATTTATTTGATTATCGAGGAATTGGTGGAAGCGATCAATTTAATAATTTACGTGCTGCTGTTTCGAGGGGAATTAATTTACTTGCACGTCCCCCTGATGTACATTTAAGTCGTCCTATTCAATTGCTATATCCTCATTATAGAGTTTACATCGTTCCGCGGCCTAATCAGATTTACCTAGTTGGCGCAAGCGAAATTGAATCAGAAGATACTTCGTCCATTTCTGTGCGTACTTGTTTGGAATTATTATCAGCAGCTTATAGCGTTTCATCGAGGCTTTGCCGAGGCCCGAATTGTAGAAACAGTGACAGCCTTACGACCTGCTTTATTCGATAATCTACCTCGCATTAATTGGCAACATGGTTTAATCGCTATTAATGGTCTCTATCGACATAGTTTTTTGTTAGCACTAGGCTTGATTAAATGAAATCTTTGAAAAATTGTTTTGCCTCTCCTGCTTGGAGAAGGGGTGGAGAGGGTGAGAAGGGTAATTAAATTGCTCAACATCTATTTAAATAGTGAACCTCTGATAATTTTGCCTCAAACTACATTGAAAAAATTACTAGTTAATAAATGCTTTTCAGAAGTTTTTTCCGTGGCGATTAACAAAGTAGTAATTAATCATCTCAATTATGAAAAATCGTCCTTCAACCAGGTGATTGTATCGAAGTAATAACTCAGATATGCAGCGCAAAAAAAAGAATTATTTTTGGGAGTTAATACAATCACTGGGTTGTCACATCTTACCGAACATAGCGGGATGCTGTACCGTTAAAGAAGCTTTAATAACAGCGCAACTAGCCCGAGAATTCAACTAGCCCGAGAATTATTTAATACGCATTAGGTTAAATTGGAAATCATTGAGGATGAATACCACCTACCCTACAGCCCAATCCTTTCGTCTTGATAGAAGCCACTGAAACGTTAATTAAAAAAGGGTTTGAGGTGTGTGGCTCTATTGTACGGAAGACCTGATTTTGTGCCAGCAGTTTAATCGATTGTCGGCTGTCGTATTTTAATACCTTGGACTTCGCCACTTGGGGAGGAGGAATTAATGAACCCCTATGCGTTGCGCCTCTCGCGAGAAAGATTTCCCGATATCACATTGATTATTGACGTGGGCATTGGAAGGCCCTCACATGCAGTACGAGTTTATGGAAATGGGTTTTGATGCCGTTTTATTAAATTCGGCGGTAGCTTTGTCTAATGATTCTATTCCATGGCTTGGGCGGTTTGCCTTTGCCCATGCGATCAAATCTGACCGATTGGGCTATGAAGCCGGCATAATTAAAAAACGTAATATCGCTAAAGCTACAACACTTTTGATCGATAAATCCTTTTTTCGAACCTTCCGAAATGAAAAAAGCTGTTGTTTAGGTAATAGGCAGTTCTGATTGCTTGGGCAGCGCAGGTTGCCAAGTTGATTTGCTCAAATGCCATGATTTTGATGTTCACGCAGCTACTATTATCACTGCTCTCATAGCACAGAATGCGCACCAGGTGTTGGAAATTCTTTATTTGTCTCATCTTATCAAAATTCAAATTACGAGTTTAGAAAAAGCATTTGTGCCATCCGTCATTAAATTTGGACTCTTAGGTAAAAAAAATAATTTTGGCTACGATCAATTCTTATTTGTAAAAATTCTTATTTGTAAAATTATAAAGGTTTTGTCGTTTGTGATCCGGTCCTAAAATTAACATCTGGTATCTCATTTACCGAATTTAGTGCTTTAAAAGATCTTATTTTTCTCTATGTAGATTTTTTAACTCCTAAATATTTCTAAAGCTAAAATTTTACTTCAGAAAAAAATTTACTCGCTAGAAGATATCGCAATGGCAGCGCAGCTTTTTTAGAATTAGGAGTGAAGTCAGTTGATTTTTTTTACAAATAGCAAGCGGAAATTTTGGTTAATTAATTCCAAAATTAAGAAGGTCTGTACTCGCGGAACGGGGTGTAGTTTAAGCTCAGCGATTAGTTCTGCTTTGGCTCGAGGATATTGATTAGAAAATTCTCTTATTTTAAGATAAATGTATATCCAACAAAAGCAATTCATGAGAATTTTGAAATTAATAACAATATCTTATTTAGGGCGGTGGGGTTTTCCTCAACGTTCGCTTGACTTGCCGTCGGTGGCACGACAAGGCAATTTTTCTTCAGCTTCTTTTTTAAGTTGTGGTGAATTGGGTTTTTATCCTATTTTTGATAGCGTTGAATGGGTGCGAAAGTTATTAACTTGGGGAATTCGTACGATACAGTTACGAATTAAAAAATCAAAAGTTAGCGCTTATTAAACAATCTGTAATTGAAAGTGTACGTTTGGCTCGACACTATCAAGTAAACTCTTTATTAATGATTATTAGAAACTTGTTGCCATTGAGGCTGGTGTTTATGGCGTTCATTTAAGACAAGAGGATTTAGTAACTGCCGATATTTCTGTTATTCACGCTGCTAACTTACGCTTAGGTATTAGTACTCATTCGCTTTACGAGTTAGCATGTGCTCATGCCTTTCCTCCTTCTTATATCGCGTTTAAGCCTATTTATGAAACGACTATAAAAACAATGACTTTTCACCTCATGGATTAGGGGTCCTATGTTATTGGTTAGAAATCTCCCTTTACTCCATTGTAGCGATCGAAGGTATTGGTTTAGAGCGGCTAGGGACTGTTTTGAGTACGGGAGTCATAAATGTAGTAGTTATTTCTGTGGGTAAGGGCCGCTGATGAGCCTGAAAAGGCAGTTTCTGCTTTCCTCTCTTTGGGATGCTTAGGGTCCGAAGTAATTACGCTAATTTTAAGTACGTAATTGGCGTAAAATGTTATGATTATGTTTGTAATAATAATTTGGAAAAGGGACAACGTTCAACGAAACGAGAGCTTTTATAAAAAACAATTAGTTACATACTGAGTGCGGGGTTGTTGGTTGTCCAGCAACTAGTGGTTTTGCAGGTACCTTTAAATCCACTATCGGCCTTGCCAATGGAACTGGATCCTCTTTGACTTTCGTAACTCAGAAAACCCATTGCGTTTACCCCCAGATCGCCGAGATGGGCGGATCATAACTTTAAGCCAGGAGAAAGCGCAGAAATGCCGGTTACCATGGAATATCCCTTCAGCTGTGATGATTATAAAATGGTAAGTTTTGATGTGCATAAAGACGGTAAGAGTGGACCTTCAAAATAACCAAACTTAAGTAGAATTGATATTCGTTATAGTTTTTCTAATCACTTATAACCAGAAAAAGCAGCCGGTGTTATCCGGTCAGCGGTCCCGGGCTTGGGTTTAAGGTTACCGGTTTAAGGTTACCTTTGGTAGATGATGAAAAATAATTAAAGTTATTTATATTATTTATGTTTATATTATTTATTTGAAAGAAAAAAGCCAGAAAAAGCTTTTTTCTAATTTTTTTTCTAATAAAGAGAATGAAAATAAGAAAAATAATAAGCAAAATAGTTATTGGAGTACTAGATTTAATGCCTATTCTTTCTCTAGTATCTCATCCTGAAAATTTAGAAATATTAAAAAAGAAATAGTCTTCTATCACAACTTAGGCACTTATAACCAGGACGTTGCTCGAATAACTCATCAAGCAGAGAGAGTTACTTGGCCCAGCGAATCCGGGATAATTAAAAAACGCCTCATCCGAAAAAATTGGCTATTGTATTAGATATTGATAAAACCGCATTATCTAATTATTCCAACATCAAAAACTTAGATTTTGATGGCACGAGAACAGAATAAAATAATGCAGAAGTGCATGCGAATGATCCAACAATTGTACCAACGTTTGAACTTATAATTAGGCTATTAAACACAATAGTTGCTATTTTTTTGTTACGGGGGGCTACGAGAATCATCGAGCATCTACCATAATGAATTTGAAAGATACAGGATATACAAAGTAGGCCCATCTTTATATGAAACCTAATAACTATCACTTAGCATCAGTCATTCCCTATAAAACAGCGCAATGAAAAGCAATTACAAAAGAAGGTTACGATATTATTTTAAATTTAGGGGAGCAAAAGAGTGACCTTGCTGGGGGTTATAGCGATTCGACTTATAAATTTTCCTAATTGTATGTAATTTATTCCTTAAGCTTCATAGCTCTTAAGGGGATTTTTCGGTCCTAATGTCTAAAATGACGTTGATGGGTGAAGATCATTGTGATGTCCGCTTTTGTTAGCGGCTTCGATAACCTCTTTATCTCTTACGGACCCTCCGGGCTGAATGATGGCAATAATTCCAGCTTTTGCTACTACTTCCATACCGTCACTACTAAAGGGAAAAACGCATCGGAAGCCATTACAGTATTTTTTAGCGAGAGGCCAGCTTCTTGCGCTTTCATCACAGCAATTTTAGCAGCGAATACTCAACTAGTTTTGCCGGTGCCGATTCCCAAAGTGGCTCTATTTTCGCACAGACTATCACGTTTGATTTTACATATTTAACAATTCGCCATGCGAAATACAAATCTTGCAGATCTTATTTTGAAGGTTGGCGCTGACTATTATCCACTATAAGGGTTTTGGGCTCAATTCCGATGGTGTCTGCTTGTTGGGCAAGCACCCCCCCATTAATTGAGTGGAAAGAGTAGCTTGCTTTCTTACTCTGGGAAAGTTTAGCTTTTAGAAATCGAAAATTTGGTTTAGTTTTCAAGAGTTTTAAAGCATCGAGGGCGAAGTCGAGGGCAATAATCACTTCAACAAATCGTTTAGCTAAATTTTTTTGCGGTTTTAGCCTCTAGTGTTGAATTAAAAGCAATGATCCTGTCAAAGGCAGAAAGAGGATCGGTAGCGTAAGCTTTTTCATAGGCTACTAACTGATCTTCTGCTTGAGCAGCCCTTCCACAAAGGGGTAGTGTGTTTAATGATAGTGTGTTTAACGATAACGCACACGGGGGTTATTTGTGCTCCTTCCGATATGGTGCGATAAGCGCAATCGCTGCCAAGTAAGTTATTAAACGAAAATGATTTTCCTTCTAGTTGCTTAGCTTCGGTTAAGTTGTCGGGTAGTGGTGGGTAGTGCTGTAAAGTGCTTCAGCTTCATGAGGGTTTTCTCCGTAGCAAAGATCTATTTTTTTCTGAAAGTTACCGGCAATACTGGCGTAAAGGGAGAAGGAGTCTCGTGCGCTAAATAGGTTGCAATTTCCGCATCGTAATGGGAGAGATGTTCAAAGGTTTTGTGAGCTAAAAATCTACGTGTAGATAATGTGGTTGAATTTTGATGGGCATCTATTTCATGTAAAACCAATGAATAATCCTCAGGGTCGACCACTACGGTAACCGCACTGAAATTCTTTCTCAAGTGTACAGTTTGGAGACGCTATGGTTTGTGAGAAGGGATAAAGATTTACAACGAGTAAATCAATAGGTTGAATGGGGCATGTTGCTTTTAAGAACATCATCATCGAGCCCTCGCCTGACTAGAAGGCTACCGTGAATTTTGGGATGTAATGTTTTTACACGACCGTCCAAATTCCGGAAACCCTGTGTAGGCAGAGACATCGATGATCAAAATTTGATGTTCTCTTAATAGATTTTCAGTTCCGCCGCTCGCTATTATCTCAATACCACGTTTGATTAGCTGCTGTACAAACGCAACAATATCAGTTTTGTCTGCAACACACTAATTAAGTATGTTTAATTGCTTGTTGGGGATCAACGAGGTGGCTCATCAATCTGATAAATAGCGAGTTTTTTACGCAAAGTTCCTCGGCTAATTCCTAAATTTTAGCTGCTTTGCTTTGATTACCGTTGGTATAGCGCATTACCACTTTTAGTAAGGGTACTTCCATTTCAGCCAAAACCATGTTGTAGAGATTAGCAGGATCCTGACCATCAAGTTGCGCAAAATAATTTTGCAATGATTGTTGGACACTCGACCCAAACGATTGACCGGTCGTGATGGGTTTCACTTCAGGTTTTGAACTAAAAAATCGGCTTGCATAGTTGCAATTCCTTCCAAGGTCTTACTCCTAGTTGTTTATGGATTAAAACCAGAATGGAAAAACATTTTCCATTAAGCCTCAAGTTTCTCATTATAACATCCAATCATTATAACATCCAAATTTATAAGCTCAAGAGGGAAATTTAACTAGAATGTAGTAGATTATCGAATTTTTTAGCAGTCTTTTAGTGAATATTCTTTAATCAATAGGTTATAATGCTAGAGATTCATTTTAAAATATTTAACTATTGATGTGCTGTACTTGTCAGAGATAAAATCTCAAGCTGGTTAAATGTGAGGTTAATAATGAGTGATAAAAAACCGCAAACTATATATCTTAAATATTATCATTTTCCTTCATTCTTGATTGATACTGTACATATGCACATAGATCTTCATGAAGAAGAAACCAGCATCAAGACTGTTTTAAGTTTACAACGTAATCCAAAAATAAAAACATCACCGCCATTAATACTTAATGGGGAAGCGATGACATTGAAGCGAATAGCACTTAATGGGCAGGCATTGTCGTCTACTGATTATGAAATTAATGATTTTTCCTTAACAATTCCCGATGTTCCGGAAGAATTTATTCTAGAGACCGAAGTAATAATTAAACCGCAAGAAAATACGCAATTAAGCGGCCTCTATAAATCGCGGGATAATTTTTGCACTCAATGTGAGCCGCATGGATTTCGTCGAATCACTTATTTTCTAGATCGTCCAGACGTGTTAGCGCGTTATACCACGACGATTACAGCAGATAAAGATAAATATCCTTTTTTATTATCAAATGGAAATTTGATTGAAACAAAAACGTTGGAGGATAATCGACAGTGGGTACATTGGAAAGATCCTTTGAAAAAGCCTTCTTATTTATTTGCCTTAGTAGCAGGAAATTTCGATTTATTGGAAGATACTTTTGTCACTCAATCAAGTAGAGAAGTAGCATTACGTCTTTATTTAGAAAAAGGATTCAAAGATCAAGGGCCTTTTGCTTTGCAAGCTTTAAAAAAAGCAATGAAATGGGATGAAGAAAAGTTTGGCCGCGAATACGATCTTGATATTTATATGATTGTTGCAGTAAGTGATTTCAATATGGGAGCGATGGAAAATAAAGGGCTTAATATTTTTAATACCAAAAATATTTTAGCTAATTCAAAAACGGCTACTGACGAAGATTACATCCGTATCGAAAATGTGATCGGACATGAATATTTTCATAATTGGTCTGGTAATCGTGTAACTTGCCGTGATTGGTTTCAAATTACTTTAAAAGAGGGATTAACTGTTTTGAGGGATCAATTATTTATTGAGGATGTGACTTCAAAAGGTGTAGCCCGTATCGGAAGTGTTAATTATTTGCGTAACGTGCAATTTGCTGAGGATGCGGGTCCAATGGCCCATCCTATTCGCCCCCGTTCGTACATTGAAGTTAATAATTTTTATACGAGCACGGTTTACAATAAGGGCGCAGAAGTGATCCGTATGGTGCGAACCTTATTAGGGCCTGAAGTTTTTCGTAAAGCAATGGATCTTTATTTTTGGCGTTATGATGGAGAAGTGGTAACCACTGAAGATTTTATTCAAGCGATGGCAGATGCTTCGGGCAACAATTTCGATCAATTTAAACGGTGGTACAATCAAGCTGGGACGCCGGTACTCGATCTAGAGAGTGAATATAACGAAAATGAAGAAACGCTAACCTTGAAAGTGAAGCAATCCTGTCCT
>NZ_NIQB01000002.1:0-836 GCF_018687865.1 Coxiella-like endosymbiont of Rhipicephalus sanguineus
AAACCCAATCCCACGAAGGCGAATTCGAAGGCAGTCTTCTCCCACATGGCCCCCGAACAAACCAGGCACATCCATCGTCCCATCGATTATCGCACCGATTTTCATGCCTTCGATGCCACCCTCTTTGAACTGCTCGCCGGATAACCTCCTTTTCAAGGCGATCCCCTCGAATTAATTCAAGCGCACCTCCTTACTTAAAGCGCCACCTAATTTAACTCAACGTAATCCCAACGTCCCCGCCCGTTTTAACTCAGATCGTGCAAAAGCCGCTCGCTAAATCTAAAGTGCTCATACGCCCATCAAAGATTTGGGAACCTGTCTGCGGATGCTCGAAGCCGGGGAACGCAAGTCCTTCCACATCGCCATCGGCCGATCTCCCCGAGCGTTTCGCCCTCACTCAAAAACTCTATGGACGAGAGCACCTCATTCGGAAAGTTACTCAATTCCTTGATCGAGCCCAACCCTTAAAAGCACTCTTTATCGCCAGGCCTCCCGACGTCGAAAAAACCTTCCATCATCCGCGAAGTCGAAAAATACATCACCCTCCACGGCGGCTTTACCGCCAAAGGAAAATTCGATCAGCTCTCATCGAACTACTCCCTACAGCGCTTGGATTATCGTCGCCGAAGCTATCGAAGCTATCTTTAATAAACTTGAGAACTTGAACAAGATGAAAAAACTTATGCGCGATGGGTGGAAGCTGTCCAAGCAACCGTTGGTACTAATCTTCCTTTGCTCGCCCGAATGGTCCCTAAGTTAAAAAGGATTTTCCCTAGCGATGATCAGTACAAAATTCTTAAGTGCTGAAGTGCTCGAGATGCGATTTGAATACGCCT
>NZ_NIQB01000003.1:0-12620 GCF_018687865.1 Coxiella-like endosymbiont of Rhipicephalus sanguineus
TCATATTGCCACCAGCGTACTGGCTGAAGAAATGCATTCCTAAAAGCCGATCGAGTGTTAACAAGGCCAAACTAACAGTTAAAATGGGAAATGCAAGAGCAATTAGAATCATTGAACTAAATGTCGTCCAAACGAAAATAGGCATCTTCATGAAAGTCATGCCCGGAGCGCGCATCTTAATCACAGTTGCAATGAAATTAACACCCCCCAGAAGCTCCCTACGCCCGCAATCTGTAACGACCAAATAAAATAATCCACGCCCACTGTGGGGCTATAATACAATTCAGAAAGTGGAGGGTAAGCCAACCAACCTGTTCCTGCAAAATCGCCTACAACGAGAGAAATGTTACATAACATCGCCCCAACAAAAGTCATCCAAAAGCTGAAGGAATTAAGATAAGGGAAAGCGACGTCCCTGGCACCGATTTGTAGTGGCAAAGCAATATTGGCAAGACCAAATACTAATGGCATGGCCACAAAGAAAATCATAATAACACCGTGGGCCGTAAAAATTTGATCATAATGTTCGGGAGGTAAGAAACCAATATTCGCACCTGCTGCTATAGCTTGCTGCGAACGCATCAATACAACATCAGAAAACCCCCGCAGCAACATGACACCGGCCAAGAGAACATACATAATGCCAATTTTTTTGTGATCTACGGAAGTTACCCATTCATGCCAGATGTAAGACCATTTTTTAGTAATCGTGATAAACGCTAAAACTCCAAAAAAAAACACAGCCATGAAAATGCCAGCGCCCATAATAATCGGGGTATGAAGAGGGATAGCATCAAGTGTCAATTTACCTAAAAAAAGTTCTCTTAACATCATTGATCCTTTTATTAAAAAATTAATAATGAGACTCTTTATGTTCGCGCTGAGTGGACATTCCAGTTGTTTGCATATACTTTATCATTATCTGTGAAAATAAATTAGATACTACTGACGAATAATAATGCACAGGTTCTTTGATAGAAGGTTGAATAAGCTTTTGGTACATGGGTGGGGTTAATTTCTCACCCGACCGCTTAACTTCAGCAAACCAACGTTGCAATTCATTCGGTTCCACCACTTTCACATCAAAATACATATCCGAAAATCCATCTCCATTATATTGGCTATCAAGCCCTTCATAAGTTCCATCTCTTGAAGCAATTAAATGCAAGCGTGTCCGCATTCCGGCCATGGTATAAATTTGGCTTCCTAACTGCGGAATAAAAAAAGCGCTCATTGGAACGTTATCGTTAGTGAACATAAATTCAACCTGCTTACTCCTAGCAATCTCTAAATAGTTGACTGTAGCAATATTTTGTTCTGGATAAATGAAGAGCCATTTCCAGGGCAAAGCTACCGCCTGTATCACCATCGGTTTCCCTGCCCCTTTTATTATTATAGGGCGATAAGGATCCAATTTGTGGCTCATCGTCCACGTTATAATGCCCAGAACAAAAATAATGGCCATTGGAATGCCCCACCATATCGCTTCTAACAAAACGCTATGGCCCCAATTCGGCTGATAATCTGAAGTTTTATGACTGGCGCGGTAACGAACAATAAAAGTAAAGCTCATGATGAAAACGGGTATGACTACGATTAACATCAAGGCAAGTGAATCAAAAAATAACTGCTTTTCTTCGTAGGTTATTACCCCTGTAGGACTCAGAATGCCAGTCATCATCGTACGACAGCCTACTAAAGTAAGGGCACTTAAGATGCTCAGGCCAAATAAGGAAAACTTCAGCATTTTTTTCAAAGAATTACAAAGTTTCATGTTTTTCTTATCAATCATCGCAACTTCCATAGTTCATTATTTAACCAATTTTTTATCTGGTAGGGTACTTTTTCTGCCATATAGGGTACTTTTTTCTGCCATAATATATTGTTAATATCGTCTGGAGACAACACCTAAAGACAAATGGAGATTAAAAAATTCTCATATCTTATTTTTGCTCACTGCTTCCGTTTAGTTTCTATTATTTTGTCCCTGAGAATTCTGGTTAACATGAACGATGCCAAAAATATGGCAAGAATCAAGAATAATATATAATATACAATGAGTCGGTTATATTATGGGTGGTGTTCTTCCCATCATTTTTGACTCTCTAGCGTTCATGCAAAATAACAGTTTTGAACCAAACTGGCAAATTGGAGTCACTATTATCAGCCTTTTCATTTTCATGTTAGTTGTTAGACTTTTTTGAGTAATCTTTGTGAATGCTTCAAAAAGCTTAATAGAAAAACATCTGAACAAAATTCTTTTTTTGTTTGGCTTCTTCGGTCTGATGTTGGGATATCTTTTAATTTATGTTAATTTTTTTGCTCCCGTTGTGGCTTACCATCCTCAATAACTATTAATAATTTACAACCTCAGCTATTTTTTCTAACAAGGTAAATGTAATTCGCCTTTAAACTCTTTTGTTAATCTTTTTAATTTTTCCAAATATCATCCAGAGAAAAATTTTCTTAATAATTTTAAATTAGAATTATTACAATGCACCGGAATAAATACATTCTGAGGAAAATAAAAAATGAAATTAACAAAAAGATTAACTACACAACTTGAAATTAACCTATATTAGGCTCTAGAAGCTACAAATGATGAGTATAATTCAGCTCAAAAAAAAGACAAAGGGGGATGAGAAGGATTCAAAAACGTCGGGAAAGATATAAAAATATTTATAAACTCATTCAAATAAATCGGAAAAAGGGAATAATTAGTGATATTCTTAACCCATATTTTCTTGAAGTATGGCTAGAGATACTCCAAACTAAAGAAAAATATCTTACCGAAATTCCAATTAATGAAGCAAAATTCTCAAAAAATGATTTTAAAGTTATAAGAAATAACAACGTCGTTATAAGATTTCTATGTAGAATCTAATAACTTTTATACCACTATAAAATCTTAAAAAATCGAAAGAATTTTTTAAGATTTTAATTTTTTAAATTTTTTATTTTATTATAAAGATATTTTAGAGCAAATTAAAAAATTTTATCACTCTTTGAAAAAAGAAGCTAATAAAATTAAATTGAATTATTAATATAATTTTGAACAAGACTTAATCGAGGAGTCAGAAAAAGAAGAAATTAAAAATTACAAAAAGAAAAATTTATTGAAAAAGGCTTATAATTATTTAAAATTTTCTGCTTGATTTTATAACATTACTGACCAATATCCAGAAACCAAGAAAACTAGAAAAAAAATAAAAGAAATTTTTCATCATTTAGGTAAATTTAATCCGTCAAAAGGTAAAAAAAGAAAGTCTCCACCCTATCTGAAACAGGGTTTAAAAAGAAAAAACAATTTTAAATATTACTAAAAATAATGTAGATCTCAATCAAAACAAAGAAGAGATCTAAACGAAAAAAATATAAAACAAACTCTTGCCAAAATATCTTTATTTAATAAACCTCCATTTTATAGTCGATTATTTTTTGGGAAATAGTTATCCTATCTCATTATACGAAAGGGAATAAAAAAGAAGCAGATCAAGTTAGGAATTGCTAACTACTTTTTTTGAATAACTGTATCAAAAAAATCTTATTAATTTATCTGAGAACAAATCTTTTTCATATAAAAAAATGGTTTCTGATTATTTTACCAACTTAACAAACGTTATAAAAATTATTTAAAATAATTTTTCATTAAAAACATTAAGAAGCTTATCCCATTTTTTCTTTAGAAGAGCTTAAAGAAAAGAATTTGAAATATTATTTTATCACAAGAATGATAGTATTATTCTGGACTAGAAGTCTTTTTGGTTTGATAAAAAGCATTTAGTCACTTTTTTTAAACGCTACTCTCAATATAATATATAGGCTTATTACCAAACATGAGCATTACCTGAAAGAAAAAGATAAGGTAAAATGATATTTCTAGTTTCTACAAATGGATCTACCAATTATGCTTTATGTAAAATTGTTACGCGAACTTGTTAAATTTTATATTGAGCCAAAAAATATGGATTATCTTTTATATTTTACTATATTTTACTACATTGAACCCACCTTTAATTTATCGGTAATGTATTTAACTATTGGAACATTATTTAAAATTTTAAAAAATAATATCTAAAGATGCAAAAGATTATCAGATTTTTAATAAAATTCAGTCGCTAAAATTTATATTCATTCTCAAATCAAACAGCCTATCATTTCTATCTTAAGCGTTAGTTTCTTAAAACCTTTTAATGAAATAAAAACAATAGAGAAAATATTAGAAGAATATCTAGATTTTCTCTATCTCTCTAGTAGGTCTAAAGTGGGCTCTAAAACTCTTTACAAACATCCATTACACTTTTTAGAAATTAAGTATCGAGAAATGTCTGACGAAGAGAAACAAGTAGAGGCGATTTTCAAAAGTTGGATAGCATCAGAAAACTTTTAAATACTTACTTAAAACGGACTTAATGTCTTATCTTTTAGAAGACATTAAGTCCCTGCTCTAGATCTCTCCTAATGAGTTCACTTAGGCTGCAACGACAAGTCTCCTTTCTTACATGTCGAGCTAGGCCAATTTGTTAGCCATTCATTATATTGATGTGGTCCGTCCGGTAATTTCATACCAAGACGCTTATATTCATTGATGGTCAATTATCGAGTTCTTGTTCGAATTTATCAATAGATAATCCCATATAATCCAGCTTATGCTCCCATATACTCACTAAATTAGAACCGCATATAGAACAAAAATTTTTTATAATCCGCTCTGATGAACAATATTTTGATAAATATCTCCAGTTAACCAACTTAAAAATCCTTTTTCCTGATGGCTGAAGCTGTTTGAAACAGCAGTACCATCCCACCAACGTCAAAATGAAAAATGGCAATTTATAATCAGACCAAGTTCACGATTTACCTCATGGCCAATTTTTCTAGAAAGGCATTATCGAGTTATTTTTCATCTTTAGTTATCCTTTAGTTTGATTATTTCATTTATTATTTCATTTATTGAATTAAAAATATAATAAAATTTTATAATAAAATTTCTCTATTAGAGCAACATTAAAGGTAGAGAGTGGGAAATAAAAATTTTCTATTTTATGCTATCTTTTGAAAGATATAAAACTATTTAAGGAACTGTGCCGTGAAATCTCAAAATTACCAAAAGAATTCTCACCACGAAACTTGGAAAACTTGAAAAGACAAAATTATTGAACGAAATGTATATACTTACACCCTCCATATGTAGAATATTAGTTATCGCCCATTTGGCGAACTTTGCTACATCTATTAGCTTATTTAAAAAAATGGAAAACTTTTCATATTTAAAAGCCAAGAAAAATTTAGTACCTAAAATTTTTGTGGTATTTAAATTTGAATAACTCTTTCCTATTTTTTCTGATTATTTGAATACTAATCCTCGACTTTATCTGAAGGCATATTTTCATAAATTAAATTACTAAAAAATTTTGATATCACCTATTGGCGTACCAACCGGAATTTGAGGTAGACTTTATTTTAGGACATAAAAGTAGCTATTGAAGTCAAATTAGTGAATAAGTCCACCAACAGGATTTAAAGAGTTTAATTAGTTTTCTGAAAAGTATCCTAAAGAAAAATCATTGTTGTTTTTAAAATCCATATTAAGGACTTTATAATTATTAAGAATATTGATCGCGAGATAAAAGATCACTCCGCTAACCCCATAAATAGCTCAATTATTTTTAAGCCTAGAAATACTAGCTTATCTTGATTCTTTAATTTAGCTCTTTTTGAGCTCAATTTAAGATGAGCTAAAATGATTTTTTTACTTTCTAACTGCAATTACATCTTCTACAATAATTAATACCAAAAATAATTTAGATATCAAAAAGAAATTTAAGTTCTAATATATGCTAAAAGGTATACCTAAAAATAAAATAAGAAGCACAAATACTAAAAGAAAAACGTATAAAAAAATTAAATTGTATTATTTTTTTATTTAAAAAAAGTAAAATTAAAATTAACTAAAGACTTATAATATGCAGAGAAACCTTTTGAAGCAATACTCATAATTTGAAAACATTGGTTAGCCATATTAAAGCAATACCAATCAGGAGCATAATGAGATAGCTCAAATTGCTGGATATTTTTTGTTTATTGTCTCAGCAAATAATCTGCCTCCTCTTACAGTATAATCAATTTATTGCTACAATTATCAATTTATAAGTTAAAATGTGATATATTTTTTACTTAAATTGATAGACATTGTTTCACTTACGTTGCTAATATTCTTTAAAAGAATAGCTGAGAACTCTACAAAAAGAATATAAACTATTCCTGAAATTAATTGAGCATATCTCATTGTTTTAATACGTATTTCTCAATTGTGTTCTTCGCTAATATATCTAGACGTTTTTAAAGCCTTGGGATAATAAGCATATCTAGCACTTTCCGAAAACCTTTCCAAAAACCTTCCTGTTATAAAATCCATATATGCCTATAAATAAAAGAATTAATGTTACGAGACCATTTTCCTAAGCACTACCTTTAAGATTAATTCCTTTCAATAAAAACGCGATTAGTAATTTTTAATAAAACGTGATGCTAATATAGCTATGCCAAGTACAAGATCTGATAAATAATCAATTTTAGGGATCTAACCAGTTTTTTAAAATTATTTTTATCTCGGATTCAACATGCTTAATATTATCGAATACTCCCACCCACCACCCAAACCGTAAGATTAATATCATTCCAGCCATAATTAAGATTGCCAAAATACTGCCGATTTTTAGTAATAAAGGAGCAGAAATTAAAAAGCTACCCCTAATAATCAAAGACAAAAGCGTAACAGTTGCTAACTAATAATTCTTTATCTGTCAATTTTTTATTAAAAAAGTAAGCTAACTATAATGACAGCTAGTGTTACCATTATAGATTCATTTCTCCATCATAATCCCCTGTATATTAAGAAATTTTTTTTAAAAAACTAATTAACGTTAAATACTAACTCAGACAATGATGTTTCACAAATAGCTTCCATGAAATTTAATTTCGTGAGTAAGTCATCCATTCTTTTTTTATCCCACTTTAGCTTGAGTTATGGATCAACTCTGCGCTAATTGCACGCGCCAAGATAATAATTTTTGAAGATATCATAATGAAACATACGTTGTAAAAGTTTTTCACCAACTTACTTTTATATCTCCCGGACTCTCTAAAATATGCGTATAAATAAGTACGAGTGTACATTAGTCACGCAAAAGTCACGTAAGAATTTCTTACACTCAAGGTATATATACTATTTGTTTAATACAGCTATAATACTAGCTCTAAGGTTTCAAAATATATGCTTTTTTCTATATCATAAATGTATGAAATTTGAGCAATGACTCGGGAAGTCTTTGTCTCTGAAATACAAGAACAAATCGTAGAGTCTGAAAAAAAATTATTACTGCAGTGGGTGTATCTGCCGATATTGATATGGCATTAAAATTGGCTGCCAAAATTTCAGGTAAACAAATAAAACATTACAACTTATCATAGAATATGATCCTGAACCACCATTTGACGCTGGTTCTTCTAAAAAAGCTGATCCGAAATTACTTAGAATCACTGAAGAAAAATGGTCGCTCTGTTTGAGAAAATTTAAAAAGATAGGCTATAAAAAATTACGCAAGGAACTAGACAGTATTGACAGTGCCCACCCCTTGAACGGTAGTTATTCTACACACAGTCCACATAACCGAACGGTCATCGTATGGTGGCTTGGCTGGTTGCGCTAGTCTATAGGTTACGAAGGCGTTTTACTTTGTAATCAAAGTTACACAACGTCCTGCAATTTTTTCACGAAATTCTTCAGAATAGCATTCCAGTTTACGATATCAACTAAAATAGGCAAATTGGAGTTTAAAAATTCAAATTTCAACCCATTTATGGTTTCAATGGGAATTAGTTTAGCACCTATTACCACAAGATCTTGATCAAAAAATGTTTTCCCTCGCCCAGTCTCACGCAAATAAAAAACTTTCATCTATATCCGGCAAGTATTTCTTTAAAATCCTTTTTTTTATTAATGCTAGTGAATTTAAATCTAAGTCAATCATTGTTTTGCTCTAATTCTTTAAGCGAAGCTTTAACCGCTGATAAAAATTGGATGGCAATATCATAAACATATTTTTTATTTTTTCATTGTTAATAAGTGGGCTGCGGGTCTCATTAAATTCAAACCAAAGAGAAGGATTGTTAATCATTTTTTTAGCTACTAATCGAAATAAATGTTTCTTAGTTCTAGGCTCTGCTTCTTCGGGCTCAACATTTAACTTTATCCAACGCTGTAATAATTTCCAACCCAACTCATAAGTGTATTCAAAACACTGGATAACTGAATCACGAACAATGTGGGCGGCAATATTTAGAAAGGTTGTTAAAATAATCAATTTAGATCTAGAACCATAGGAACCTCAATATAATCTGGTGCCCGGGGCCGGACTCGAACCGGCACGGGTTATTCCACCCGAGGGATTTTAAGTCCCTTGCGTCTACCAATTCCGCCACCCGGGCATAAAGATAGACAGAGAAATCTATCTAATTTTTAAGCAAGGCTGAGGCCGGAATCGAACCGGCGTATACGGCTTTGCAGGCCGCTGCATAACCACTCTGCCACCCAGCCCTATTAAGTTCGTAATGTTAGCTTACTCTGATATCTGACTCAACCAATAATTCATGCCATATGCGCGCCAAACATGGATCTGCGATAAAGACGTAAAACAATAGCAACTAGAACAACTGCAACGAGAACAGGAGTAGGAGGAAGTTCCTTCTGGCGAGATGGGCGAGACAGTCGAAATTGGCGGAAACAGACTAATCCCGACACAAAGAAGTTTCTCATCACCAAGTAATCGTTCACAGCGTTCTTGGAACTTTTGATTCTTGGAATTCTCACCTAATTCTTTGATCGCCCTCTGGAGCCCTTCTCGACATTTTTGCGCCAGCTCCGTGCAACGCCCTACTGGAGTGGCATTATATATTTGTAATAATGCAACCACATAAAACAAATTCTTAGTTTTTTCAGCTGCTCTAATTTTTCTTAAATTTTTCGTTAGGGGGCTGCCTTCAGAAACTCTCCAGTTTGCTGAGCTTTCTGCAAAGTTCTTTCTAAAAGAGAAACGCCATTCTTATAGCAATTCATTCTTATAGCAATTCTTATAGCAGATAATACAGAACGCTCCTGCCCATGATTCAAGCAGTACGTAAAACCATCTCGCCTTGATTCATGTGGTATGAATCTCATTTCGAACCTTAACTCAGGATGGCTCAATAAAAAATTTAAACTTTTTTCATACCCATTTTTTAGATACTGCTACTAAGTGGAGCATTCCATTGCCCCTTTCTGCGAGAAGATCACCACCTTTATTAATAGTTTCAAATAAAATTCCTATTCTCTGCAGCTGCTAAAACAGTGGTTGTCCCATCGGGTCTACGATCCATAATATTGGCTCCGCTTTCTACCAAAAGTTGCATACAGGCGAAATGACCAACCCTGTTGAGCCACCTGACAAATGAGAGTATCTCCTTGTACCGTGTATCTATTCTGCCAAAAGCTGAGAAATTCTTTTTAATTTAATTACTTCCAATTCCTGACTCCTTAAGCTCACTTGAGATTTTTCATCACTTAATTTTTTATTCGCCATCCTATCTAACTATCGCTATATCCCCCCCTTATTCATTCATGATGAATTTTTCGTTTTTCATCGCCAAAAAGAATCCACCATTCCTCCTTGCATTTTCTAAATATTACTAATTTTCCTTGTCGTAGTTGGATTTTTTCTTCTTCAGAAATTATTTTGGGAATTTCTTAATATGATAACTTGGTAATTACAAATTTCTATGCACCAATTAATAACTTTCAAAACAGAATAATTAATAGAAACATGACTCTTTTTGTTACCTAATAATTCCTCTAACACGAAATAATGACCCTGACGGGTGGCCTCCATAACGGTGCTCCTCCAAACCTGAAACAACGAAAGAATTGGCGACCACGCTCTTAGATAGCAGGCTTGCACACTTTCTAAAAATCACCATTGCATCACCATTGCCCGCCGCATAATGAAGCGCTGTAGCCCTATTTTCGTTACTCGGTTAAGATTAGTCTGAATCCAACTTTAATAATTCTTCTATCAAATATTTAATTATCTCCGTACGATGATATCGGGCAGCTAATATCAAAACTGGAAATTTGTCAGAAAAGGGATTCTGCTTTCCGTTTATTACTAGATTACGGTACACATTCCAAATGACCATTTTAAATGGCTTTATAAAGCGGTATATCTAAATAAATTAAATTTGACTAAATCTTCTTCGAAAAGCACCTTCGTCAAAAGATATTTCCCTATTTCAAAATATCCTTTTTCCATTACTTGTCCAAAAGCTTTAATTGTTTTTTTAGAAATGAGAAACGTTAGTTCTATTTCACGTAGGAATTCGATACAATGCAAATATTCTCTGTTTATTATTTTGCTATAACCCGTCTTACCTTTAGTTAGCTGACAGAAAAGAAATATCCGTACCTTCATTAAATAAAATTCCTGCCCTTATTAAATTTGCACCGGATAAGCTCACCATAAAGTTCGTCGTTTTGATTCAATGTGCGACGATGTCTTAGTGACTCGTTAAGAAGATTTTCTTCAGAAAGAGGATTTAAATTTTCAGAAAACTGATGGGTAGGATCTGGGCTTTTTGTTCCTAGTTGGCCTGTCTTCTATATCCCCGTTTCCTGCTCTGAAACAAAAAACCTCACATCATACTCTTGATCATTATTACTTCCTAAATATAAGTAGGCTTTCAACTCTTTCGTAATGTTGACTAATAGAGAGGAAAATTTATTATTTAGAAGTAATCTAACTAAATATAGATAAAAATGCTAATACGCTAAAAAAACAAAGTCTCTCTTCGCCTTAATAGGGTTAACTTCTTTAGCAGGCCCTTTAAAATCTGCTTTAGTAGGGGGGTATTGATTATACAACGCCATTTACTGGACTCAACCTGAATTTCGGAGTTGTTGTCGTCATTCCTCAAGTTGATCAACAAAGTTATCAATTAATCTCTAATACAGATCCTGATAGGAATTAAATATTTATAGATCCTAATAGTAATTTTTCCAATGCACATATCATCGCCAACATGTTTTTTTGAAAGGGCGTGAAAATTTGCCATAATGATAGTACATAGTGACACGTGAGCACCCATCAAACCTCGACCATAAGGGTGAGGGAAAAACTAAAAAAGAGCTATAGCATAGCATAAGCAGGTATTTTTATCGATCAGTTGCCCTAATTCCAACTGAGTAATCGCCATTTGCTTAGACAATACCATTTCCTTTCACGCTTATATCTCTACCAATCTTAAGGTCATGTGTTTTTTCACTGCGCTCTTTGTATGAGCGAAATAGCGTTTCTAAAAACGAAACCAAAAGCTTAATCATTTAGATCCCCACAACACATCATTCAGTATTGTTTTAATGTAGCTGTGCATTAACCACACCCAAATAATAGGTCATATAAAGATCAATTAAAATCCGTTCTCTCGCCAGCAATACATGCTCCGAGACCAAATACCCAATACCCGTCTATATATAACGCCGAAATCGGAAACCACACCAACAACCCCATCGGGGTCGGTACTACTAACATTTTTTTAGCTTTTCAAAAACCTTTACCGTCGTTTGGACAAATCGTTCGACCCATTTTTCGCGAGCAAAAAGACAAAGAGTTTGAGCAAGGAAAACTGACCATAACAAGACTTTCTTTCAGTTTTTTTTAAAAATTCACCAACATCATTAATCATTTTTAACACAATTGTTGTATCTAACCGTAAAGTAGCCGCCATTGCTGAGTCGTTAAATGCACATGACTTTACGAAAATTACATAAACGCGTCCGCTCCATGTGCCGTCTAGTCTTTTACCGGACCGCTAAAGCTTTTGTCTTTATAATTTTCTTTAGCTCGATAAAGCCGAAGCAACGCTGCTAACCCTTTTTCACAGTTCGTTTCATAAAATTCATACTGCTCAATAAGGGCTCGCGCCATTTCAATGGCATCCGATTTGTAACGAATGCGAGAAACACTTTCTATGGGCTCGGATATATAAGGTTCTATAACTCTCAATGATTAAACATGCACTGAAAAACTCACGCTTTTTCGCATCATGCGGCAAATAATGGCGCCGCCGGTACAGTAAATGAAAACTGCTTCTTAATTTTTTTCAAGTACCTTCACATAATGATTAAGCGCTTCGTTGAAATTTTCATAGTAATAAATAACGCGATAGCGCTTATCCAAAGAGGGTATCCTTTGAACCCACCAAGAGATAGCCGTTCGTCCCGTTTTTTGATTAATACCAATGTCCGAGAACGTACTGATAGGTAAACAGGAAATCGGAAAATCTTTTATTCGTCCTTCTTTTTCGGCACGTCGCAACCTCTTAGAAAAATAAGCACCCGGCAGGCCAGCTTCAAACGAACAATAAAATTCGTGTTGAATCATCTCTTCTCAAATACGGCTCCTTCGCAATTCGTTGATTTCTCATGGGGTAATTATCGGTGTGCCATCTCGCTGTTTGGTATCGTCTACCGTTACCGTTGACAATACGAATCCGTATTATTTAGATTATTTATTTAGATTATTTATTTA
>NZ_NIQB01000004.1:0-13669 GCF_018687865.1 Coxiella-like endosymbiont of Rhipicephalus sanguineus
ATAACGAACAACATTGCAAAGGCCTTGGTGCCACTTACGTGTCGAGCAAACTTATCAATTACGCACATCATTACTTTTGTTTTCGCAGAACTTCAGTCGCTAGTATATAACCACCACCGAGGACGGTTTTAATGAGTTGTGGATTTTTAAGATCTTGCTCAATCTTGTGGCGCAATCAGCTAATTTGAATATCAATACCGTGGTCAAAAGGCTCTGCTGGCCAGTTCTTTGTTAAGTCCAATAATTTATCACGAGTCAGTACGTGCTAGGAACGCCGCACGAGCGTATAGAGTAAATCAAATTCGCCCGTATTTAAGGTAATTTCTAAATTATCCGGCGACATTAGTGGCATTCGGCGGGATCTAATTTCCATTTACAAAACTCATAAACTATTCGGTCGCCAATGGGCCCTCCCCGAGGATATCCGTGCCCATTACTGCGTCGCAATATAGCTTTTATCCACGCTAACAATTCTCTAGAATTAAAGGCTTATTTAAATAAATAATAATCATCCGCCCCTATTTCTATTTCTAACCCTAAAATTCCAGTAAACCTCACTAATAACGGTTGATTGGAACGGTCTAATTCGCGCCGGCATTTTGGCGGCACAACATTAACCTGTCATCCTCAGGCATCATGATATCAAGAATAATCAAATCGACAGAGTGCTTCTTTAAAAGAACTCGAATCTCTTCAACATTTTTTACCAAACTCGTTTAAACCCATGACGCCCAAAAATTGCCCTAAAAGATCGCGAATACCACTGTCGTCATTAACGATAAGGATATGCTGAGACATCTTCATGGAATGAGTATAACATTTCTCCCTTTAGGATAAGCTGAAGAAAAAATTAAATTAAGGGCGAACTCTAGCGCAATCGCATTCCAATTTCCACAGGCAAGTTGACTTCAGCACAACGGGCTTTCTCTTTCTTAGCCTCGAAAGAGAGGAAACGAAATAATCCTGCGGTTCGAGAACTGTTTTTGATTTGATTCCTTCCTCCCAGATTTAAAAATTGCCGTCCTAAAAAAGGTTTCTCGGGTATCTTCGTTTTTGATCTTTTAATCGAGAATTCACTTCATACTCATACCCATACCCATTCTTCTTGATCTCTTCATGAAGAAGGGTCAATAAAGCTATTTTATATTCTTTCAAATCAATTCCATTTCAATTCCATTTTGGATTACAGCACCTATTTTATTTAAAAGCCAAATCAAACCAATAAGCCTTAAGTGGCTTTCTTCAAGGCTTCGCTTTCTTTCCCGGCACTTGTTTTTTTCTGCTAACGTAGATACGTTCAAAAAAATCTCCTTTACACTCGATTTCGTTTTCAATAGACCGAGTGTGCTCTTCAGATTTTTCTCTATAAGCATTTTTAAGGACAGAGGTGGTTAAGGAAGTTAAATATCTACCCCCCGCCGCTAAGCATGGCGAGCATATTCATTGACTTGGGAAGAATCTATTTTTAATATCGAATGGTATTCGTAACAAAAATAATAATCCTGTATATAAAAATGATGAAGAGATAAGCTTTTTAAGAAGCTATAGTATTGTTGGAAAGGAAGAGTTTTTCTATCCCTTGTCAGATTCGAATCAAATCAGGTGACAGTAAAAAAACATGGTCCAAAATATTCCAGTATTAAGGGTACTGATATTCAGTAACGTGTCGTTTATCGCTATTATTAACCACTTTCATTGGTTTTAGGGGATCGTGAATTAATTTTAATCGACCAACCGTCTATTTTGTCACATTCCCATTGGTCCATAATTTCATAATATCATCATAATTTAAGTTACTACATTGAAAAATTGCGGATATCGAAGATTACGAAAAAACCATTTTTGATATTCGGATTCTTCCAGTTGTAAATCATCCAATCTATTCAATTTTGCATTAATCTCAATCAATGTCATGCAATGAACAAGGAAGGCCGCCTATAAAGAGTTTACTCTTTCTCCGAGGAAACGGATAAGGGCCTGATTCAGGCGGTGGTTGAATTTCAAGTTCCCGCTTTTGTCGGTCGTATGCAAAAGTATATAAATCTCTCATGGAAGAGAATTCTATCTTCCAAGCGTATCATTTCTATTTGAATAACTTTGAGTTGGGTAACATTATGTAACAGTTTACTCTTTAGAAAAATTATGGGAATTATTACCGTGATTTAATTCCAAGCCCAACATGATAGACTTATGAACTTATGAAGAAGAATCTTGAAACATTATTGAATCAGGCCATTGAAAAGTTAAAGGCAGAAGGGACATTGAACCCCCATCTCGCTCCAGTACTCAAAGTTACCCATAGCCAGAATCCCCAATATGGCGATTTTACTACTAATTTAGCCTTAATAATGGCGAAAACTGCAGGGCTTAACTCACACGTCCTCGCTGAAAAAATTGTCTATGCTTTACCAGCTTCGTCATATATCTCCAAAGTGGAAATTGCTGGCCCCGGTTTTATCAATTTCTATGTCGCGGAAGGCAGTCATCAGCAAATCATTGCTGCCATTTTAGAAGCCGGACCGCACTATGGTGAGAGTCGGATCGGCCAAGGAAAGCGGGTACACATAGAATTTGTTTCTGCTAATCCAACTGGACCTCTTCATGTCGGTCACGGTCGAGGAGCTGCTTATGGTGCTTGTGTAGCTAACTTATTAAAAACGATCGGTTATAAAGTACATCGCGAATACTACGTTAATGATGCTGGTCGACAAATGGGTATTCTCGCATTAAGTGTCTGGATCCGATATTTACAGCAATATAAAGAGGACATTGCTCTACCTCAAAACGCCTACCAAGGCCAATACATTGTAGATATTGCTTGCGGATTGAAGGATAAATACGCTGATCGTTTCCTTTACTCTAAAGAAATGATCCAGGATTTATTGCCTACCTTGACGCTGAAGCCGACCCCGAGGGCTACCTTGACGCATGGGTGAAATTTCAAAAAGACGTGCTTAAAGAAGACTTCACTGTTATCTTTGATGCGGCACTCGATAATATTTTGGGAGATATTAAAAATGATTTAGAAGAATTTGGCGTTTTTTACGATGAGTGGTTTCCAGAAAGTCGACTCATAAAAAAGAAGTTAATTAAGGAAGCTCTAGATGTTTTATATCAACAAGGTTATTTTTATGAGAAAAATGGCGCGAAATGGTTCCTAGCTACCGCCTTTGGCGATGAAAAAGACCGAGTATTAATTCGCAACAACGGCGTACCAACATATTTTGCGGCCGATATTGCCTATCATCTCTATAAATTTAATCAAGAATATGATCTCATCATCGATATCTTTGGAGCAGATCATCATGGATACATCCCTCGGCTGCGTGCCTTTTTACAAGCTTTAGGAAAATCTCCTGCTAAATTACGAATTCTATTAGTGCAATTCGCCATTCTCTATCGAGGTGACAAGAAAATATCTATGTCAACCCGTGGCGGGACTTTTGTAACTTTGCGAGAATTACGTAAAGAAGTTGGAAATGATGCCGCGCGGTTTTTTTATATTATGCGCAAGCCCGATCAGCATTTGGACTTTGACCTCGAACTAGCAAAGTCCCATTCGAATGAAAATCCTGTTTATTATATTCAATATGCTCATACGCGAATTTGCAGCGTTTTCCGGCAGCTTGATGTGGCTCAAAAAAATGGAACCCTGCAGAAGGAATGGATAATTTATCTTTATTATCAAGCCGTTATGAAAAAGAATTACTAAGTACCTTGTCACGTTATAGAGAAATCATGAATACTGCCGCTATACAACAATCGCCTCATCTGCTTGCTCACTATCTACAAACTCTCGCCAACCAATTTCATGCCTACTACAATGCGGAACGATTCCTCATTGAAAATGATAAATTATGTAATGCGCGATTAAATGTAATTGCTGCTGTGCGCCAAATTATTGTCAACGGTTTAACTCTGTTAGGTGTATCCGCCCCAGAAGAAATGTAGGAGCAAAAAGATGAGCAAAATAACTAAAGTGATTAATGGTTTTGTGATTCCCGCTCTTGTTGTTGATTGTTGTCCTTCTCTTACTGCCTCTAGGTATGAGTTTCTGGGTTAAAAATAATTATTCAAAGCTTTTGAGCCATCTAGGTCAGGTAGACAATATCAATTTAAAACTTGTTAAATTCGAGCGTGGTTGGTTTACTTCCAGCGCACTCATTCAAGTAACTTTACCTCCTACTAATTAAGAATAATTTCCCCCTGCAATTTATGCTCAAGCAACGAATACTTAATGATCCTTACTTGGTAGGAAAAATGGGGGACAAAATAGAATCTATTTAGCTAAAGGCTTGATTTATAACGCGAGCGAGAAACTACCTTATTTCATTTTCCACTCATCGACATTGATCCGTTTCAATAATGCTAACGAGACGACTCTTTATGCCAATCAGATTAATTTCATTACTGGACAACAACAAATTAGTCTTCAGAATTTAGGCTTTAAAGTCAAATATAATCCTAGTGCTTGTCAATTGATTTCTAATTCTTCGGCTAAATCACTGACTATTATATTGAACAAAAAAATAACTTAATAACATTAACATTAAATAACCTTGTACTGCACAACGAATTACAACAAAAAAACTCTTTATGGTACGGACAACGTTCTTTAGAAGCTAACAAACTTAAGAAGCTAACAAACTTATCTATTCCTTAGTTCTCATCAGAAATCTATTCAGATAGAGTACATGGCCTTACAAACCCAGCAAACAACAATTAATGAACAACCGATCTCACTCTTAACGGTCATGCCTACAAGGCTAAAAGTAATCTTTTTGATATCACCCCTTACTAAATATTAAATTGTCGCTCACTCAAATGAATATCACAGCTTTAGGAACTTTAGTGACGACAGCTTTAAATCTCAATCATTCGGGCGCCATAGATACTGAATTCCTCCACCAAATTTATTCTCCCTTTCTAAATGTTTTAAGTCAGGGTACTTTGCTCTCTTTGGAGCAACTCGCCTTTGGTACTAAAGGAAGGTACAGTGACTGTGCATGGAGAACTTCAATTTTTCAAACGAAATTAGGTTACTGATTTAAAAAATATAATGCTGATCGCCAAAGGTAAAACGGAAATAACCATGCTCCTAGCGAGGCTAAAAATAAAATTAAGTCATCTTTATCAAAAGAAAAAAGTAGAAATTGAAGGGCAAGATTTAACGCCAGATCAAGTGGCTAATCAGTAGATCCAATATTGGTTAACCAATAAAAAGCTGATTTAAGTTTCAGATGGCCCAAATGTTAATTTAAAGCTAATTTATGATGGAGGAAAATTATTGATCAATGTATATGCCCTCTTCCTATATACCACCGCAGCAATGACTCGAGATTATCCCCAAAAATCACTTAGTCCCCCGCGTCGTTCGGTCCCAAACTCGTAATTTCCATAATTTTAGTTTCTGGCATCGCCATTACGATTTTTTCTCTCTTCGTTTACACCATTCTGTAAGCAATCCCCCACCTTCCATAAAGGAAATAAAATTACACTTGACTTCCAATGGCTCAAGCATCGGCTTCATCATTGATTCCTGTCAAATTGAAACAATCCCAATTTGGGTTTTATACTCTTCTTCCTAAAATGGAAGTGACAACGCTACTGCCCATGTCACCAACATTATTTGCTAGTCGAACTGTACCTCTTGCCCATTTCATTCTCCAAATTGCTTCATTCAAAATATCACCGACGCCTAACGGCTCAAATCACGACTTAGTCTAAATTTCCCTGCCTACGTTAAAACTTACCACACCCACAGATGGGGATTGGTATGATGGTATGAAATCCGAGTTATGATCGGTCCCTACCCCCCCCCTAAGAAGCCAAACGAACTCAAAGTGAGCTTCAGGCTCAATCCTCAATCCATTAGATAGTTTATTGTTAAAAGCAGTCCCCTAGGCGCTTGAAAACCGGATCCTCTAACCCAATCTATGTGGTGGTATAACCTCTTTTTGAGGTTTGATCAGTGGGGAAATAATAGTGGAACAATTTCGTGGTACTACAATAGTTTCTGTACGTAGGAAAGGCAAAGTTGTCATAGGGGGAGATGGTCAAGTGTCGATGAATGGCACTATTTTAAAAGGCAATGCGCGCAAAGTTCGCTATCTTTATAAAGATAAAGTACTTGCTGGATTTGCTGGAGGCACAGCAGATGCTTTTACCCTATTTGAGCGATTTGAAGAAAAATTAGAACATTATTCGGGCAATTTGACCCGTGCTGCCGTTGAATTAGCCAAAGACTGGCGGACCGATCGGATACTTCGTCGCTTGGAAGCGCTATTGACTGTAGCTGATGCAAAGAAATCGCTTATTATTACGGGACTTGGAGATGTTATCGAACCTGAACAAAGCTTAATGGCGATTGGCTCTGGCGGACTTTATGCCCAAGCTGCAGCAAAATCTTTATTGAATAATACGGATCTAAGTGCACGAGAAATAGTTGAAAAAGCACTTACTATTGCTGCCAAGATTTGTGTTTATACCAACTTTCATTTCACAATCAAAGAGCTCGATAGCGAAACTTAACTTTTCATCAAGCGGATAAAAATTATGACAGATATGACCTCTTCCTCATTAACCTTGAGTAATCCTGAGTTTCAAATGACTATGACTCCACGGGAAATCGTCGCGGAATTGGATAAATTTATCATCGGACAAGATGACGCAAAACGAGCCGTCGCCATTGCTTTGCGCAATCGTTGGCGCCGGATGCAATTGCCAGAAGACTTACGACGGGAAATTTTTCCAAAGAATATTTTAATGATCGGTCCGACAGGTGTGGGTAAAACTGAAATTGCCCGTCGCCTATCCAATTTAGCTGGAGCGCCCTTTATTAAAATCGAAGCCACCAAATTTACCGAAGTGGGTTATGTAGGTCGCGACGTCGAATCGATCGTTCGCGATTTAGTGGACGCTGCGGTAAAAATGACCCGTGAAAAAGCTATTAGACAAGTAAAAAGTTTAGCGGAAGAAGCTACAGAAGAGTGTATATTGGATGCTTTAATTCCGCCTCCACGAGGCGCTTTCCAAGGGGAACCTTCGACTGAAGAAGAAGCAAAGCCGGCCGAAAAAAAAGAATCTGCAACAAGGAACTTATTTCGTAAAAAATTACGTGATGGTGAATTGAACAATAAAGAAATTGAAATTGAAGTTAGCGTTCATCCTTCCTTTGAAATTATGGGCCCCCCGGTATGGAGGAAATGATCAGCCAACTACAAGGAATCATGTCGAATATGTCTAGTCGCCGCACCAAGTCTCGGCGCTTAAAAGTGAAAGATGCCAAACGCATTTTAATCGAAGAAGAAGCGACAAAATTAATCAATGAAGATGAAATTAAATCAAATGCTGTTATGAGTGTGGAACAGAATGGAATTGTCTTCTTGGATGAAATCGACAAAATCGTAAAACGAGAAGGGGCCGTGGGTGCCGATGTTTCGCGTGAAGGTGTCCAACGGGATTTATTACCCCTGGTGGAAGGCAGTACTGTCTTCACGAAATACGGCATGGTGAAAACCGATCATATTTTATTTATTGCTTCCGGTGCCTTTCATATTGCAAAGCCTTCCGACTTAATTCCTGAATTACAAGGTCGTTTCCCGATCCGGGTCGAATTAAAGGCGTTAACGGCCGATGATTTTGTTCGTATCTTAACCGAACCCAAAGCTTCACTGACCGAACAATATGTTGAATTAATGAAAACGGAAAATTTTGGACTATCTTTCACTAAAGATGGCATTAAACGTCTGGCCGAAATCGCATATCAAGTGAATAGTCGTTCCGAAAATATTGGAGCCCGCCGCTTACACACAATTATGGAACGGTTATTAGAAGAAATTTCTTTTGAAGCAACAGGCAAACAAGGAGAGTCAATTACTATCGACGCTACTTATGTTAACAAACAACTCGATAAATTCGTGGAAGACGAAGATTTAAGTCGTTATATTCTTTAAAAGACTAAGTCTTAAAGACTAAGTCTTAAAAATTTTAGTTCCTCTAATTAAATTTTTAATGATTCGAGTTGCAGCAAACAAAAAGAGGCCGATTGTCAGCGTAAATAATCCTAATTGAAGAAAGTGCACGACTGTAAAATGGGTTCATGATTAATGGATCAAGTACCTTGGTGGGATCCAATGCATAATTAGAAAAGAAACTCGCTAATACAACCACAACTCCTGTGTTTAATATTAATAACAACGTTTCCATGCATAAGCTTTACCATCGGATAGGAATCAATTGTCCTATCATCGAAAAAATAATCGGCGCTAATTGATAGACAACCCCCAAAATAGGTTATTATTTTTTTGCGCTCAGCCCCCCCCCGATGCTTGAATATTATTCTGATTATCACAATCATCATTAAACCACCGGCCGCTAATACTAAGTCATCGCTTATAAGTCATCGCTTATTTCCATATGCCGCAAGAGCCAATGTAATGCAGGAAGCAACAACAAAATAATAACGACACCTATTGTCAAACAACGTAACTGAACCGTTCGCGGGGTTCTTGCTTTGCTAAAAATAATCGTATCTTTATCATTTAATCGCTTCCACTGTAACAATAAAACGCCTAACGCCCCGATATTATTAAAGGCTGTTAATATGAAAAACATAGGATAATTAAGTTTTAATTCATAATATCCGGCTAAAGTGAATCCCAAAATAAATCCAATATTCATTCCACTATAATTCCATAAAAATCTGCTCTAGCGCTCGCTAACTTGATCAACTTGATAAAGTTTCAACAAGAAAAGTTTCGACAAGAGCATATTAAGACAGATCACCATCGTGCCGGTCCCAATTAACATGAGAGCAAGTTACCAATAAACACTACCTACTGTTCCATGAGCAAGAACAAGACATGCCATAAGTTGAAATATAATTCCATTACCTACTTTTACGGTAACTAAAATATCTACCCCGAGAAAGCTAGATAATAAATGGGGCACGAAATTATAACCAAAATAAACTCCTGCTCATGTAAGGAATTTTTTCATAAAACTTCTATTTATGCTCGCTACGAGAATTTGAACGCATTTTATAACCGCCTTTCTAGCCTTACTACTAAACTGTGTATCGGCCATTCCGACGCTTTTATTGATAAATTCTACAACACCATCATTCAAGCCCAAAATTTTATCGACATCATAACTTTAGAATTTTTCCGGACATCCGTTATTTAGGCAGCCTGACGTAACGGCCTTTCTCGCTGCTAATGTGGTCGACCAGTGGCAGTCCTATAGAAGGGTTGTATTCCCCCCCCCTCCTTTAGCTCTTTAGATTCTCAAGTGCCGCTTGTTGATTCGGAAGAAACAGACACTGCTTATCTCAAGCAACTTACACTCGAGATATTCAAAAAAAATTTCCCCACGGGACCTCTCAAAATTTACTTCGGTAACACCCGCAGTTGCTTTGATATTCTCAGCGGTTGCGGGGTAATAGCCAACCCAGCTTAATTGACCCCACGAGCTTAAATCATGCCAAAATTATGGTAGTCGATGGTCAGACTCTGATAACAGAGGGTCATAATTTACAAACTGGAGAATATCTAGAAAATTCCGAAATTCATGATGTTAAGTGTGGAATTAAGTGGTTCCGCCACACACTCTGCTGATAGGTTTTCAGATCAATTGTGGCAATTTAATATGCACCCATCAAGGAAAACCTCTTTCATAAGAACAACAGGCCGATAATAAAACTTATTATAAAGGCAAAATAACTAATGATTGTTTAATCCATGGGCCGCTATTACCTGAGATCCCTTCAACGACCGCTGGCGTCTCTGTGATGACAATCGCTCGGCCTGAGTTTAGGATTATTTCCCAAAGGTGCTATTATGCCCGCTAATCAATTGGACATGGCTCGAACTTTATTCTTCCAACATGCCCAGAAAGTAATTCGAATTTCCTAGCAAGATTTAGGTTACAACATATTGGGAACCGATTATTGGTTAGAAGACAATGCGGCGGGAAACGCCATGACGGGCCCTGCTAATTTATTATTGAAAAGCGGCGATGGTTTATTGTTTTGAGTAATTATAAAGCAGAGCATGTTACGCATTCTCTGCGGGCCCAAATGAGTGAAGCGATTGCAAAACAATTAGAATCTCAAACTCACTTTCCAATGATGTGAAATTGACGGAGGTTTCTGAAAAAATCAAAGCTGATATCAGCGCACGTTAAATGCTAAAAGCAGTTGCCTAAAAACCCAAGAAGAAGTTATTAAGCTCTTATGTACCCATTTATACTTAGCACCCTTACGGTTTGATTTTTATGACGAATGGAGCAACCAATATTTAATCTAATCATGCTAAAGTTTGGATTATTGACAATAAAGTCTTTTATGTCGGCTTCCACAATCTTTACCCCAGCAATCTACAGGAATTTGGAGTTATCATTGGTAACCAGGCATTAACTCAACAATTCATTAACGATTATTATGACCAATTGTAGAAATACTCTTCTCGCGCCACAATTTCAGGAAGTGAAGAAGCAGTAAGTTGTTATTTTCTTAACCCACTCCCCTAATCATCTCGTTAGCTTGTCGCCTCTTCACTGGCAAGTTATGATTAACTCATGAATAAAATTGAAAAAACTACCTATTTTGGTTATCAGATCATTCCTGAAAATCAAAAAACAGACAAAGTTAAAAATGTCTTTAAATCGGTTGCAAGCAAGTACGATTTAATGAATGACCTTATGTCATTGGGCATTCATCGATTTTGGAAAGATTTTGCAATTAAACTTTCTCAATTACGTCCTGGTCATCAAGTTCTTGATTTGGCAGGAGGAACCGGCGACCTAGCCAAACGTATCAGCCTCATAATTGGAAATAATGGAACGGTAGTTTTGACAGATATCAATGACGCAATGTTAACAATAGGGAGAAACCGGCTTTTGGATCAAGGTATTTTCCGTAATATTCAATTTATCCAAGCAAATGCGGAAGTACTTCCTTTTCCCAATAATTTTTTCGATCGGATCATCATCGGTTTTGGCTTGCGTAATGTAACAGATAAAATGGCAGCACTTCATTCTATGTATCGGGTTCTAAAGCCAGGAGGACTTGTTACTATCTTAGAGTTCTCAAAACCTCATTCCCCATTGCAGGATCTTTATGATCTCTATTCTTTTAAATTATTACCTTGGTTAGGGAAAAAAGTAGCTAATGATGAAGAAAGTTATCGCTATTTGGTGGAATCGATCCGAATGCATCCCGATCAAAAAAACCTCATCAAAATGATGACTGAGGCGGGATTGGAAGATTGCGATTACCACAATTTAAGTGGCGGTATCGTCGCAGTTCATAGAGGTTATAAATTTTAATGTTCACGTTAGCACTTTCCAGCTTAGAAAAAATAATAAATGCTTATTTACAGTTGGATTCCGACCATGTTCAACGATTATCTCTTTTAGAAAATAAAATTATTAAAGTTCGAATTATTGACTGGAATACTGAATTTTTTATTTTACCTACTAAAAAAGGGTTGCAATTAACTGCCGCCAGAAAAAAAGAGCCTGATACTATTATCTCCGGTACCTTACTAAATCTCTTTAAAACAGGCTGTGCGAAGGGCTCAAGTTCTGCACTATTTAAAAATCAAGTAGAGATTAGCGGAGACACTTGGGTAGGTGAACAAATTCGAGATATTTTGACGGGTATTGATATCGATTGGGAAGAATATTTGTCTAAAATCACTGGCGATATTCTAGCCCATCAAATTGGGCTCCAGATTAGGCGCGCTGCAAATTTCGGGAAATTTGCTCTTAAAGCCTTTAGAATGGAGGTCCAGGATTACTTACAAAATGAATCTCAAATTATGCCGTCTTCAGAAGAGATTGAATTCTTTATTCAATCTGTTACGGATTTGAAACACAATGTCGATCGCGCAGAAGCACGAATTCAGCGGTTGATGATAAAAAGGGATCCGACAGCATGAAATGGCTCTTTCAATTAATTCGGTTAATTCAAATTAATTTAATTCTCATCCGTTATGGCCTCATCCGCCAGTAGTTCGAGAATTACCTCCTTGGCTTCGAATTTTGAGCTATCTCAATCCTTGGAGTTTTACTCAAGAAGATAAACCTCGAGGGGAATCTTTACGCATCATGTTTGAGGAACTCGGCCCTATCTTCGTCAAATTCGGTCAGCTTCTTTCCACGCGGCGCGACCTTTTGCCGGATGACATTGCTGATGAATTAGAAAAATTGCAAGATAGAGTCCCATCTTTTCCAGGCAAAATAGCAAAATCATTAATAGAAACCGCTTATGGTAAATCGGTTAACGAGGTATTTGCTAGTTTTGATGAAAACCCTTTAGCATCTGCTTCCATTGCTCAAGTACACGCAGCCGCGCTACATGATGGAAGCGAGGTTATCGTTAAAGTACTTCGACCACATATAGCACGAACTATTCGGCGTGACATCGCTTTAATGTATCTCGGGGCTAAAATGACACGTAAATTATGGAAACACGGTAAGCGATTGAAGCCGATAGAAATAGTCGCTGAATTTGAGCAAACCATTTATCACGAATTGGATCTCATGCATGAAGCAGCTAATGCCTCTCAATTACGTCGCAATTTTTTAAATTCAGAAAAAATGTATGTTCCTAAAATTTATTGGGATTATGTTCATCACGATGTGATGGTAATGGAACGAATTCATGGAATTCGCATTTCTAATATTGCGGAATTAAAAGCGGCAAATACCAATTTGAAGAAATTGGCAGAATATGGCGTCGAAATCTTTTTCACTCAAGTGTTGCACAATAGTTTTTTTCATGCCGACATGCACCCCGGGAATTTATTTGTTGACGTTAGTGATCCCGAAAACCCTCAATATCTTGGTGTGGATTTTGGTATTATGGGATCTCTTGCCCCTCAAGATCAACGCTACATCGCTGAAAATTTATTAGCCTTTTTTAAACGAGATTATCGACAAGTAGCTGTTTTACACGTAGAGTCTGGTTGGATTTCTGCAAACTCACGTATCGATCAATTTGAAGCAGCCATCCGCACAGTTTGCGAACCTATTTTTGAGAGACCTTTAAAAGATATTTCTTTTGGCAAGTTGTTACTACGATTATTTCAAACCGCTAATCAATTCAATATGGAAATTCAACCTCAATTACTTCTATTACAAAAAACTCTTTTTAACGTTGAAAGCCTTGGTCTTCAGCTTTATCCCGACCTCAATCTTTGGCGAACTGCCAAACCTTTTATTGAACGATGGATGCGTAAACAAAACGGAGTAACGCATTTAATTGAAACAATTGCTAAAGAACTCCCGGCGAGTAGTAAAGCCTTAGCGAAACTGCCGCTCTTGTTTCACAATGTTTTGGATGAAATTAATTTTCGCCAACGTTTAGAGCGCAAAGAACTACCTCCCCTACCTCCTAAAAAACAAAAGCACAGTTTTCTTCTCGGAGCAGGAATTGCTTTTCTGATAAGTGCCCTCAGCAGCTTCTTCATTACTTCAACGACAATCTCTTCTCCCTGGCAATGGAGCGCTTTAGGTCTGGGGGTATTCTTATTCCTAGTGGGTTGGATGCTCTAATGAATGGATCTTGTAACGCATTATGCATCTCGGTCCTAATCCACTGAGATGCTCTGACGCTCATTCTAATTGATAAAAGCCTTCGACTCCCAACTATACCTCTACCCTC
>NZ_NIQB01000005.1:0-4409 GCF_018687865.1 Coxiella-like endosymbiont of Rhipicephalus sanguineus
CAAATGCTCTCCAATGCTGTTCCCTATATTTACTACTATGTCATCATATGAGCAAACTCAACAACGCCATATGCTTGCCGAATTTACCCTGTTGCCGATACTTGAAAGCGGCTATGATTCCTTTTCTTATTTCATCAGCGGGAGGCTACAGCTACAGGTTTATCGCAGATGATGCTGAGTACGGCGTCCAGTTTAGGACTCGAGATCAAATTGATGGTGTAGTAGCTAGTCCAGGGGTGCTTTAAATTATTTATCTTTTACACAGGGTACTTTTTCATGATTAGATGGTCACTATGGCCGCCCATGATGCAGGAGTTGGCGCAGTCCAAACGGCTCAACAATACAACGCACGTATGGACTGTGGTACCAATTTCTGGGACTTACCACTCCCTAATGAGATTCGAGAATATGTACCAAAATTATTAGCTTTTGCGTTTATTATTAGAAATGCGGCCTAAATAGCATAAAGTTGCCCTTATATCCCTAATTTCCCTTATTTTTCTTCTTTTAATATGAATTCTCAACTTATGATAATGATAAACAAAATCTTTTCCGACCAAGGTCTGCTCGTCCCACTTTATTTACATCAAACTTAGTAGTGCGTCTATTTCTAAAATAAATATTTCTGAACAATCACAAGGTATTTCTGAACAATCACAAGGTGAAGGCAGTCTCAAAGAACTACAAAGAACTAATTAGATTAGACAGGATTAATAATTCCTAAATTCAACTCCTAAATTCTTGGCTTTCTTTAGACTCCGTGATAAAGTGTGGATCGTTAAAATTTGAAAAGCAGAGAGATAACATTGGATTTAGATTCTACCAAGCGCAGTGTTGTTGCTGTAGCGGTTGCTTTAATTGTAGTAATTGCTGTTTATTTATCGGTCCCACCACTTAAGCTTGCCCCTCAAGGTATTTTTTTGCCAACCGCTCCGCTGGCCTCGCCTACTTCTCTAGACCAAGTGAATTTTTATAATCCCGTAACGGTCCCGTATGTATATAAACAGCTCGGTTATATGAATGTTGAATATTCTTCGAAAGAAGCTACCCCGGAAGGAGAGGCGCAAATTCAACAATATGTCAAACAAATGGTGTCACAAGGTGGGGCTAATGCAATTATCGTGACTCTGTTTGGTCATACTATCCCTGGGACCGTAAAAAGGGGGATATCCTCCTATATTTTCCGAGGCATTGCTATTTATGCTGTCCCTAACATTTAAGAGAACTTAATTAAAATGGTTTTTGATTTTCTCAATATTTTATCGTTATTGGCTATTTTTGCTGGGATAATTTGTTTAGTTGATATTATATGGCATCGTGTGAAAAAAACACCTATCGAGAAAAATGCTAAACATCCACTGATTATCGATTATGTACGTTCTTTTTTCCCTATTTTATTAATTGTATTAATTATTCGCTCATTATTATTCCAACCTTACCGAGTTCCGACGGGATCTTTAGAGCCCACGATTATGCCGGGGGATTTAATTTTAGTTAATCAATATGATTATGGATTATATTTTCCTTTATGGAATAAAAAATTTGTTACTATCGGCGAGCCTAAGAGAGGACAAATTGCTTTACTCCGGTGGCCGGTTAATCCAGCTGTTACTTTTGTCAAACGTGTTATTGGACTTCCTGGCGATCATATTAGTTATCAAAACAAAGTTCTCTCTATTAACGGAAAAAAATTTCTCAGAGATTTATCAAGGATACACTTGAAATTGGCGATGATGGTAAAACTTGGAAAGCTAAAGAATATGAAGAAAATCTAAATGGGATTAAGCATTTAATTCTCTCTCGCCTTGATCGCCCCACTCAAAACTTTAAAGACCTTCTAGTACCTAAAGGTAAATATTTTGTAATGGGTGATAATCGAGATGACAGCGATGATAGCCGGTCGTGGGGATTTGTCTCAACCAATGCTTTTATTGGACGTGCTTTATTTGTGTGGATGAGTTGGGATTCTCACAACCACCGCGTCCGTTGGCACCGTATCGGTAATCCATTATAGAAATTTTAAAGTCCCACCATTTTTTGAAAATTAATAGCTTTCTCAAACTCTTCGGCTGTCAAATATTTTAATTTCAACGCGGCTTCTTTAATTGTGAAGCCCTCTTTATAAGCTTTCTTGACGATTTCAGATGCTTTATCGTAACCAATAATTTGATTTAAGGCAGTCACGAGCATTAGAGAATTTCTAAGATAAGCATCAATTTTTTCCTTGTGCGGTTCGATACCAATGGCGCAATGATCATTGAAAGAGCGGCAACTATCTGTCAATAAATAGATAGATTGAATTAAATTGTATGCCATTACTGGTTTGAAAACATTTAATTCAAAATTACCCTGAGATCCTGCAATCGTAATTGTCGCGTCGTTTCCCATTACCTGCACGCATACCATTGTTAGAGCTTCAGATTGGGTTGGGTTTACTTTTCCTGGCATGATTGAGGAGCCTGGTTCATTTTCCGGAATAAAAATTTCCCCAATGCCACAACGAGGTCCCGAGGCTAACCACCGAATATCATTAGCAATTTTCATTAATGAGCAAGCAAGTGTTTTTAAAACCCCGCTCACCAACACAATTTCATCGTGTGCTGCTATTGCTCCAAATTTATTGGGAGCAGAGTAAAAAGACAATTTTGTCAATTTTGCAATATGTTCCGCTACTTTTTTAGCAAATTGGGGTGGCGCATTTAACCCTGTACCGACGGCAGTTCCTCCTAATGCTAATCGATAAAGAACAGGTAAAACATTAGTAATTGCTTCTAAACTATGATCCAATTGCGCCACATAACCTGAAAATTCTTGCCCTAAAGTAAGAGGGACAGCGTCTTGTAAATGAGTTCGTCCTACTTTAATAATCTGAGCGAAAGCATTAGATTTTTTTGTAAGGTATCGCGTAAGGTTTTTACAGAGGGTATAAGTTGATGAGCGATCATTTCAGAACAAGCAATATGCATGGCGGTTGGAAAGGTATCATTTGATGATTGGGATTTATTAACGTCATCATTGGGATGAATAGGATTTTTGCTTCCGAGTTTTCCACCTGCTAATTCAATAGCTCGGTTGCTAATAACCTCATTAATATTCATATTGGTTTGGGTGCCACTGCCGGTTTGCCATACTTTCAGTGGAAAATGGTCATTCAATTTACCTTCGATGACTTCGTCAGCCGCTTGAATAATATAAGTTAAAATTTCTGAAGAGAGTTTACCCAAGTCATTGTTAGTGAGAGCAGCCGCCTTTTTTAAAATTCCAAAGGCTCGGATAAGCTCAGGTGGCATAGTTTCGCGACCGATGGCGAAATTAATTAATGAACGCTGGGATTGTGCTCCATAATATTTATCAGCAGAAATTTCAATTTTCCCCATACTATCCTTTTCAATTCGTGTGACCATAATTACCTCGCTTTTTATAATGGTGCACAATGGTGCACCGGACACGATTTGAACCTGTGATCTGTCCCTTAGGAGGGGACTGCGATATCCAACTGTGCCACCCACCGGGGGATTATTAGGAAACTTTGGTGCATAATGATATCATAGGATTATTTTGACAGGGAGTATCTCAAAATGACAAAACGCAGGGCTGCTTTGGTTGGTGTTATTGTCGTTTCCATTTTAATCTTGATATTACTCTTAGTTTTAGTTTTTCATGCCCTGCGGACTTATTTTATTAAAAGAGCTACCGAGGAATATATTCCTCCGCTTGTTACCGTCTCAACGACGAAAACAATCCGTGAAAATTGGCAGCCGTAATGTTGGTAGGTAGTTTAGCAGGAATAAACGGCGTCAATGTCAGCTCAGAAGTGAGTGGAACAATTATAGGAATTGATTTTGAATCCGGTAAATTAGTTGAAAGAGGGTAATCCCTTAATTCAGCTCGATGATTCTACGGATATCTAAAATTTGAAAAACAACCAAGCACAACTTAACTTAAATCGAATTGTTTATGAGCAAAGAGCAGCTTTACTTAAGGTAGGTGCAATTTCGCAAAGCGATTATGATCAAGCGTTGACAAATTTACAGCGAGCCGAAGCTCAAGTTAATAATTCATTAGTTGCCATCAGTCAAAAAAAATGTTCACGCTCCTTTTTCCAGAAAAATTGGCATTTGACAGGTTAATTTTAGCCAATATGTTAATGCAGGAGAAACTCTAGTTAGCTTGCAATCATTGAATTCCTTATACGTGAATTTTTCTTTACCCCCAACAATATTTGAAAGATTTGTCGTTGAATCAAAAAAATGGTCGTATTAAAAATCTTTCTTAACGAAAAATTTTACAGAAAAATTATGGATATTAGCGCTTGTCACTAAATAAACTCGTAATATTAATAGAAACTCGTAATATTAATGTTCAAGTGACGCTTCCAAATCAGAATTATCATCTTTATTCCGGAGTAT
>NZ_NIQB01000006.1:0-2004 GCF_018687865.1 Coxiella-like endosymbiont of Rhipicephalus sanguineus
AACAAAAATTTTTGAATAAGAATTATTGAATAATTGTGGAAAAAAATTATGGCAGTCTTTAGTAATAACCAACGTATACGGATTCGATTGAAAGCTTTTGATCATCGGTTGATTGATCGATCTACACGAGAGATTGTTGAAACAGCACGGCGAACGGGTGCAATCATTAAAGGGCCAATTCCGTTGCCTACGAAAATTGAGCGTTATACGGTGTTGATTTCCCCTCACGTAGATAAAGATGCTCGGGATCAATATGAAATTCGAACGCATAAGCGATTGGTAGACATTGTGCAGCCTACTGATAAAACAGTTGATGCATTAATGAAATTAGATTTGGCTGCCGGAGTAGATGTTCAAATAAGTGTTGAATCAGAATCCGCCTAGAACTAGGCTTAGCCTTTTTTATGGCGGTTAGATAATTGGAGAGTAGGCAATGCTTATTGGTTTAGTTGGTCGAAAATGTGGTATGACTCACGTCTTTACAGAGACGGGAGTTTCTATTCCTGTCACCGTGGTTGAAGTAATGCCTAATCGGGTTACTCAAATAAAAATGGCGAATATCGATGGGTATTGCGCTATCCAAGTGGCTTACGGCAAAAAATCTTCTGCTCGTGTCAATAAGGCAATAGCAGGACATTATGCGAAAAGTGGTGTAGAGACAGGAGAGGTTATCCGTGAATTTCGTGTGACTGCCGAAGAGTTGGCCAAAACTAAAATAGGTGATGAGCTCAAAGTGGATATTTTTAAAGAAGGGCAGACTGTTGATGTGTGCGGTTTAACTCGCGGAAAAGGATTCGCGGGTACCGTAAAGCGCCATAATTTTCGCACTCAGGACGCTACCCATGGAAATTCCTTGTCCCATCGTGCGCCGGGTTCCATAGGTCAATGTCAAACACCAGGGCGTGTGTGGAAAGGTAAAAAAATGGCAGGCCATATGGGAAATACCTACCGTACGGTCCAGAATCAAGAAATTGTTAGAGTTGATGCCGAACGACACCTCCTTTTAATCAAAGGTGCATTACCTGGTGCTCCTGGTGGCAAGGTGATTATTACGGAATCAACTAAAAAGAGCAAAGGGGATAAATGATGGAGCTTGCGGTACATTCCTTCGACAAAAAAGAATTGAGCAAAATCGTTGTGGCTGATACTGCCTTCGGAGAGAAATTTAAAGAAGGTTTAGTTCATCAAGTTGTTACTGCCTATTTAGCTGATGCGCGAGCTGGGAGCAAAGCGCAAAAGCCGCGAAGTGGGGTCCGGGGAGGTGGAACTAAGCCATGGCGACAAAAAGGGACTGGCCGAGCTCGAGCTGGAAGCATTCGAAGTCCTCTGTGGCGCTGTGGTGGTGTAACTTTTGCAGCAAAACCCCGTGATTTCTCACAAAAAGTAAACCGAAAAATGTATCATCGGGCAATGGTTTCTATTTTGTCCGAATTAATTCGGAAAAAGCGCCTTACTGTAATAGAAAATTTTAAACTGGAAGAGCCTAAAACTCGGGAATTGAAGGGCTTACTGGTAGGCTTAAATATAGAAAAAGCTTTGATCATTTTGGATGGGCAAGATCGCAATATTGAGCTGGCCTCACGAAATATGATTGATGTTACAACTTCTAATGCTATGCAGGTAGATCCCGTCAGTCTCGTCGCTGCGGAAAATGTATTGATTACGGTAGATGCTCTGAAAAAACTTGAGGAGAGATTGTCGTGAATCAAGAGAGATTATTAAAAATTCTTGTAGCTGCTCACGTATCAGAAAAGAGTGCTTTAATTAGCGGTCAACATGTATTTGAAGTAACAGCGGGTGCAACGAAATCCAAAATTAAGTCCGCTGTGGAAAATCAATTTAATGTCGCAGTAAAGGCAGTGCGCATTTGCAATGTTAAAGGAAAAGCTACACGATTTCGACAAGTGTGCGGCCGGCGTAAGAATTGGAAAAAGGCGTACGTTACATTAGTACCAGGCAATGAAATTGATATTGCAGCTGGCGAATAAGAGTTGGAGTGAATAA
>NZ_NIQB01000007.1:0-16627 GCF_018687865.1 Coxiella-like endosymbiont of Rhipicephalus sanguineus
AACAAAAATTTTTGAATAAGAATTATTGAATAAGATTTTAAAAAAGAAGTTTAAAAATTATCGAGATTTTAGAGATAAAGGCCAGTAGCTCAATTGGCAGAGCAGCGGTCTCCAAAACCGCAGGTTGGGGGTTCGATTCCCTCCTGGCTTGCCCCCAATGTGACCCCGAAAAAACAGCTTTAAAATAGCGAGATTAAACAGTAATTATGGCCCAACAAAATGCGGTACAAGACACCAAGTCGCGGTTCGACGGTTTAAAATGGCTTCTAATTATTCTCCTGCTCGCGGGAGGTATTGTAGCTAATTTTTATTACAGTCACGTTGCCGTGGCGATCCGCGCCGCTATTGGAATTATTCTGGCTATTTGGGTACTGCTGATTGTTTCCCAAACCCAAAAAGGTCAAAAGGCGTGGAGTTTTATGAAGGGCTCCCGTACAGAGCTGCGTAAAGTCGTTTGGTCAACCCGTCAAGAGACTCTCCAGACCACTTTAGTAGTCGTGGTTATGGTGATAGTGACAGCACTTATTCTATGGGGTCTCGATAGCTTCTTTATGTGGGCTGTCGCTTGGATGACTAGGGAAAGAGGATAGTTGATGATTGAAGAAAAAAAACGCTGGTATATTCTTCATACTTATTCGGGTCATGAGAACTATGTTGTTAAGATGTTAAACGAACATATCCGAAAAGAGGGTTTGGAAGATTATTTTGATGACATTATTATACCCACTGAAGAAGTAGTGGAAATGCGAGCGGGGCGTAAGCGTAAAAGCCAACGTAAGTTTTTCCCAGGGTATATCCTGGTACAAATGGTGATGAATGACAAAACGTTACTTTTGGTTCGAAACGTTCCCAAGGTATTGCGTTTTATTGGAACCGAACGGCCCGCGCCCATTAGCGACGAGGAAGCAGCGAAAATTTTACAACGTGTTAAAGAGGGTGAAACCAAGCCCAAGCCCAAAGTCCTCTTTGAACCCGGCGAAGTAGTGAGGGTTATCGAAGGACCTTTTACAGATTTCAATGGAGTAGTGGAGGATGTCAATTACGAGAAAAGCCGGTTGCGAGTGTCGGTGAGTATTTTTGGACGTTCTACTCCAGTGGAATTGGAATTTGGGCAAGTAGAGAAAAGTTAGGAGCATAGTTAAAAAACTCATGCAATTTTTAATTAATTGAGGAACTAAAAATTGGGGAACTAAAAAGGCGCTTGTACCCAGGAGAAAATTATGGCCAAAAAAGTAAGTGGTTACATTCGTCTGCAAGTTAAAGCGGGCGAAGCGAGTCCAAGTCCGCCAGTTGGACCCGCGTTGGGACAGCATGGCCTTAATATCATGGAGTTCTGTAAAGCATTTAATGCGGAAACACAAAATATCGAAAAGGGCTTATCCGTTCCTGTGATCATTACAGTATATGCTGATCGCAGTTTTTCCTTTATTACTAAGACGCCACCAGCTTCTGTTCTACTGAAAAAACTTGTGTTGAAAGGAAAAAGCGGAAGTGCTCGGCCCAACACAGAAAAAGTTGGAAAAGTAACGCGTGCGCAATTGGAAGAAATTGCCAAAATGAAGGCGCCGGATCTCACCGCAGCGGATCTTGAGGCTGCTGTCCGTACCATTACCGGGACTGCGCGTAGCATGGGTATTGATGTGGAGGGGGTAGAATAATGCCAAAGCACACAAAAAGACAAAAATTAGCGGCAGGAAAGGTCCAACCTAAAAAGGTCTATTCCCTAACAGAAGCTCTTAAATTAGTTAAAGCTTGTGCAACCGCCAAATTTAAAGAAAGTGTCGATGTCGCCATTAATCTCGGTGTTGATTCCCGTAAATCAGATCAAGCAGTTCGGGGAGCTACTATATTGCCCCATGGAACTGGCCGAAGTGTGAGAGTGGCCGTCTTTGCCCAAGGCGATAAGGCGGATAAAGCTAAAGAAGCGGGTGCTGATATTGTGGGAATGGATGATTTAGCTGAACAAATTCAATCCGGAAATATTGATTTCGATATAGTAATTGCTACTCCGGAAACAATGCGTGTAGTTGGGAAATTAGGTCAAATCTTAGGTCCTCGTGGCCTAATGCCTAATCCTAAAGATGGGACCGTGACTGCTGACGTGGTCACAGCGGTTAAGAACGCCAAACACGGACAAGTTCGCTATCGTACTGATAAAAATGGTATTATTCACTGCACGATCGGAAAGGTTGATTTTGAAGAAAAAGCGCTAGAAGAAAATTTATTAGCCTTATTAGCGGATGTTAAGAGAGCCAAACCCAGCGCTGCCAAAGGAACCTATTTAAAGAAATTAACCCTATCGAGCACGATGGGGCCGGTTGTGGTTGTAAATCGAACGACAATAGGATAAATACCCTCGTTCTTCTCTCTACTAGCGTGAGGAGAAGACGAAAAGAATTCTCTCTGCTTAAGGGGAGAGGAGAGGGTTAGGTGAGGAAAATAACATATTTCGCGGTAGACTTCATTTATTGAAGTCCAACCGTCGAAGACCATGGGTGCAAATGCCTATAAAAATTTAAGCATTTTTTAAGTTGCCCACACAGAGGGTAACCGCCTCAAAGGTTGTCACCGAAAGGATGGAAATAGCAAAGAGCTATTTCTTAATTAGTAATAACTGGAGAAGAAATAGTGGCTTTAAATCTCGAACAGAAAAAGGCAATTGTCGCAGAATTATTAGACATCGCCCAGCAAGCAATCTCGGTGGTGGTTGCGGATTACCGTGGACTAACCGTCTCGGAAATGTCGGAGTTGCGAAAAACAGCTCGTAACGCTGGGGTAACTATGCGGGTATACCGTAACACTCTTGCACGTCGTGCATTTAAAGAGACGCCCTATGCCTGTCTCGATAAAATCTTAACCGGGCCTATTGTGTTGTTTTTTTCACAACAGGAACCGGGTGCTGCTGCTCGTTTGATCGAAAAATTCATTAAGGAACACGAACAACTGGAAGTAAAAGCCTTGGCGTTTGGAGCAGAGTTACTATCGGCAGATAAATTAAAAGCCGTTGCCCAACTCCCTTCACGTGAAGAAGCTTTAAGTCAGTTGGTGGCTGTTTTGTTGGCCCCGGTGACCAAATTTCTTCGTACGCTTAATGAGCCTGTTACTCAGGTTGTTCGCGTAGTGGCTGCGATTCAAGATCAAAAGAAAGCGGCGTAATTTGCAATCCATTTAATCTTTTGGAGTAAATGACAATGGCTCAAATAACGAAAGAAGATATTTTAGAAGCAGTATCCAACATGAGTGTGATGGACGTGGTTGATTTAGTAAAATGATGGAAGAAAAATTTGGTGTTTCAGCTCAAGCGGCAGTAGCCTTTTCAGGGCCTATGACAGCTGTGGGGGAAGTGGCTGCGGCGGAAGAAAAAACCGAATTTAATGTAAAAATGACCAGCTTTGGTGGTAATAAAATTGGTGTCATTAAAACGATCCGCAGTATCACCGGATTGGGTTTAAAAGAAGCTAAGGATCTTGTTGAATCTGTCCCAAGCGTTGTTAAGGAAGGTGTTAACAAGGAAGAAGCTGAAAAAATTAAGAAAGAACTTGAAGAGGCAGGTGCTAAGGTCGAACTTGAGTAGTTGGCTGGCAGACACTAATCGAAGGCATATCCAATTCACGTCGTCTTTGCGAAAGCAAAAATTCAGAGAATGAGAATGTTTTTTTTGTTTTAGAAAATTAGAAAATCTGGGTCTCGTTGGTGCGAGATTGACGTAAAGACTAGTAACAAAATATTCTACTTATAAAATGAGGTGTGTTCATGGCGCAAGCGAATGTTAGAAGCAGGAATTCAGGCGCGATTTCTTATGCTGAGAAAAAGCGTGCACGCGTCAACCTAGGAAAGCGTGAAGTTGAGGTATTAAAAACGCCTTATTTATTAGAAACGCAAATAGAATCTTATCGTACTTTCTTGCAAAAGGATGTGGCGCTCGAACACAGGCAAGATATAGGTTTACATGCCGCCTTTAAGTCCGTGTTCCCTATTTCCAGTTATTCTGGTCATGCGGAATTGGAATATGTGGGTTATAGTTTAGGTGAAGAGCCCATTTTCGATGTAGAAGAATGTAAGTTACGAGGCTTAACCTATGCTGCTCCTCTGAAAGTGAATATGCGGTTAGTCATTTACGACAAGGATGCACCTGCAGGCAAAAAAATCATCAAGGATATCAAAGAACAAGAAGTTTATATGGGCGAAATTCCATTAATGACAGAAACGGGGAGTCTTGTAATTAATGGAACTGAGCGAGTAGTTGTTTCCCAATTACATCGATCCCCTGGGATTTTCTTTGAGCATGATAAAGGTAAGACACATTCTTCTAGAAAATTATTATATTCAGCTCGAATTATTCCTTATCGCGGTTCGTGGTTGGATTTTGAGTTTGATCCCAAAGACTGTTTATTTGTGCGGATTGATCGACGCCGTAAATTACCAGCGACAGTAGTTTTAAGAGCGTTAGGTTATGATACCGAACAAATCCTCGATATGTTTTATGAGATAAATACTTTCCATCTCAATAAAGAAAATGTCACTTTAGAATTAGTGCCGCAACGATTGCGTGGTGAATTAGCAGCAGTGACTATAAAAGACAAAAAAGGGAAAATAATTGTTGAAGCTAATCGTCGAATTTCCGTACGGCATATTCGCTTGATTGAAAAAGCTGGAATAAGCGAACTTGAGCTGCCCGATGAATATTTATATGGCAAAGTCATTGGTAAAGCTGTTATTGATGAAGAAACGGGAGAAGTAATTGCTCAAGCTAACGAAATTATTACGCCCGATTTATTAAAGAAATTCCGAGCTCAAAATATTTCTTCGTTGCATACATTATATATCAACGAAATTGAATGTGGACCCTATATTTCTGATACCTTGAGGTTGGATAACACCAATAACCAATTAGAGGCTTTAGTAGAAATTTATCGCATTATGCGCCCAGGTGAACCACCCACCAAAGAAGCTGCTGAAAGCTTATTCGAGAATTTATTTTTCTCACCGGAGCGTTATGATTTATCCGCTGTGGGTCGAATGAAATTTAATCACCGTGTCGGACGAAAAGAATTAACGGGATCAGGAATTTTATTTAAAGAAGATGTAGTAGATGCGTTACGTGTTCTTGTTGATATTCGAGATGGAAAAGGAGATGTGGATGACATTGACCATTTAGGGAATCGACGCATTCGGAGTGTAGGCGAAATGGCTGAAAACCAATTTCGTGTTGGATTGGTTCGCGTTGAGCGAGCTGTAAAGGATAGATTGAGCTTAGCGGATATCGAAAACTTAATGCCCCAAGATTTAGTAAATGCAAAGCCTGTGTCAGCGGCAATAAAGGAATTTTTTGGTTCGAGCCAATTATCACAATTTATGGATCAAAATAATCCGTTATCTGAAGTAACCCATAAACGCCGAGTGTCTGCTTTAGGGCCGGGCGGATTAACACGGGAGCGAGCAGGTTTCGAAGTGCGAGATGTGCACCCCACCCATTATGGGCGAGTCTGCCCTATTGAGACTCCTGAGGGACCTAATATTGGTTTAATTAATTCGTTGGCAGTATTTGCGCGTGCAAATGAGTATGGCTTTTTAGAAACGCCTTACCGAAAAGTGATTGAGGGAGTGGTTACCGATGAAACGGAATATTTATCAGCTATTGAAGAGGGCGATTATTATATTGCACAAGCGAATACTAATGTCGATGGAAATGGCCGCATGGTGGATGAATTAATTTCATGCCGTTATAAAGGGGAATTTACTCTTACAACACCGGATAAGGTGAACTATGTGGATGTTTCACCGCGGCAAATTGTTTCTGTGGCAGCTGCTTGATTCCCTTCCTAGAACATGACGATGCTAACCGGGCATTGATGGGTTCGAACATGCAACGTCAAGCGGTGCCTACAATTCGACCAGAAACGCCCTTAGTAGGAACTGGAATGGAACGTACTGTGGCCGTAGAGTCTGGAGTCACGGTGGTTGCTAAACGCAGTGGTATTGTAGACTCCGTTGATGCTTCACGTATCGTGGTTCGGGTAGATTTAAAGGAAGCGGATGAAGATGATATTGGGGTCGATATTTATAATTTGACTAAATTCACCCGCTCCAATCAAAACACCTGTATTAATCAACACCCAATCGTGGAAGTTGGTGATTGTGTACAAAAAGGGGATGTATTGGCTGACGGCCCTTCTACAGATATTGGTGAGTTGGCATTGGGGCAAAATTTATTAGTCGCTTTCATGCCTTGGAACGGTTACAACTTTGAAGATTCCATTCTAATTTCCGAACGATTAGTAGAAGAAGATCGATTCACGACGATTCATATTCAAGAATTTAACTGCATTGCTCGCGATACCAAATTAGGCCCAGAAGAAATTACGGCGGATATTCCCAATATCGGAGAGAGTGCGTTAGCAAAGTTGGATGAATCCGGAATTGTGCATATGGGAGCTGAAGTGGGACCGGGAGACATCCTAGTCGGGAAGGTAACTCCTAAAGGTGAAACCCAGCTTACGCCGGAGGAAAAATTACTGCGAGCTATTTTTGGTGAAAAAGCATCAGACGTAAAAGACACTTCTTTACGAGTTACTCCTGGAATTACGGGTACCGTCATTGACGTTCGTATTTTTACTCGCGAAGGAATGAAGAAAGACGAACGTGCCTTAGATATTGAAAAAGCTGAGCTTGCGAAGGTAGAAAAAGATTTAAATGATCAACTTCGCGTACGTGAAGATGCTTTGTTCGAAAACTTGGAAAAGCTTCTTGTCAATCAAGTAGCCGCTGGTGGTCCACTTAAATTAGCAAAAGGCACAAAAATTAGCAAAGCTTATTTGGCCAAATTACCTCAACAAAAGTGGTTTGAAATTGAATTGCATGATGACAATGCAACGAAACGTCTCGAAGCTACTCATGAAAACTATGAGGAACTTCATAAAGTACGTGACGAAAAACTCAAAGACTTCCGTCAGAAATTGACTCAAGCTGGCGATTTAGCACCTGGCGTCATCAAGATAGTGAAGGTTTATTTAGCAGTTAAACGTCGTATTCAACCTGGTGATAAAATGGCAGGGCGTCATGGAAATAAAGGGGTTATCTCTACCATCGTTCCAGTCGAAGATATGCCTTATTTAGAAGACGGTATACCCGTAGATATCGTGCTTAATCCCTTAGGTGTTCCTTCCCGGATGAATATTGGCCAGGTGCTCGAAACTCATTTGGGATGGGCGGCAAAGGGCTTGGGGATTAAAATTGGCGAGTTGATCGATCAAGGCGTTGATGCAAAACAATTGCGTAAAATCCTTAAGCCGATTTATGACTTAAGCAAGACCCAGAAATTTAATCTGGAGGTTTTAAACGATGAAGAAGTTACTACTTTAGCTAAGAATCTGCGAAAGGGTGTGCCCATATCGTCACCAGTATTCGATGGTGCCACGGAAGAAGAAATAAAACATTTATTAGAGATGGCGGGTCTTCCTACCTCAGGTCAAGCTTATCTGTATGATGGGCGAACCGGAAAAAGATTCGATCGGGCTGTCACTGTAGGATACATGTATATGTTGAAGCTTAATCACCTAGTAGATGACAAGATGCATGCTCGTTCTACGGGTTCTTATAGCCTGGTAACCCAGCAACCCTTGGGTGGTAAAGCTCAATTCGGCGGACAAAGATTCGGAGAAATGGAGGTTTGGGCATTGGAAGCTTATGGGGCTGCTTACACCTTGCAGGAAATGCTAACTGTGAAGTCCGATGATGTCACTGGTCGCACTCGTATGTATAAAAATATTGTCGATGGCGATCACCGGATGGATGCTGGGATGCCAGAATCCTTTAACGTTCTGATAAAAGAAATCCGTTCGTTAGCTATTGATATTAATTTAGAAAATGATTAACGTTAATCAGGAGAACTGTCTTGAGAGACCTATTAAAACAGCTAAAAAGTGAAAAACATGCAGCTGAATTCGATGCACTGCGCATCAAACTGGCATCTCCAGAAGAGGTTCGTTCGTGGTCGTACGGCGAAGTAAAAAAACCAGAAACAATTAATTATCGAACTTTCAAACCCGAACGCGATGGTTTGTTTTGTGCCAAAATTTTTGGTCCTATTAAAGACTATGAATGCTTATGCGGAAAGTATAAACGCCTCAAGCATCGCGGTGTGATTTGTGAAAAATGTGGAGTGGAAGTTACCCTGGCTAAAGTACGACGCGATCGAATGGGTCACATCGAACTTGCTTCGCCTGTGGCTCATATTTGGTACCTCAAGTCGTTACCTTCCCGTATTGGTTTACTCCTCGATATGACTCTGCGTGATATTGAACGCATTCTTTATTTTGAAGCATACGTAGTCGTAGATCCGGGGATGACGGAATTAGAGCAGAGGCGATTACTTTCGGAAGAAGCTTATCTCGATGCCTTAGAAGAATATGGCGACGAATTTACCGCACTTATGGGTGCAGAAGCCATTCAACGATTGTTACGTGATATTGATGTTGCTGCAGAAGTTGAAGCGTTACGTGCCGAGATGTTGACCACTACTTCCGAAACGAAAATGAAAAAACTCACTAAACGTCTTAAAGTCTTAAGTGCGTTTTTGGAGTCGGGAAATAAGCCGGAGTGGATGATATTAACCGTATTACCTGTTTTACCCCCGGATTTACGGCCCTTGGTTCCGTTGGATGGTGGGCGTTTTGCTACTTCTGATTTGAACGACCTTTATCGTCGAGTGATTAATCGAAATAACCGATTAAAACGTCTATTGGATCTCAATGCGCCTGATATCATTGTGCGCAATGAAAAACGAATGCTTCAAGAAGCCGTAGACGCCTTTTTGGACAATGGTCGCCGTGGACGGGCTATTTTAGGGTCCAACCGTCGTCCTTTGAAATCTTTAGCGGACATGATTAAGGGTAAATCGGGGCGTTTTCGTCAAAATCTTCTTGGTAAACGTGTGGATTATTCAGGTCGTTCAGTTATTGTGGTAGGTCCGACATTGAAACTCCATCAAGCCGGCTTGCCAAAGAAAATGGCATTGGAATTATTCAAACCCTTTATCTTTAGTAAATTACAGCGACGAGGTTTAGCCACCACTATTAAAGCGGCTAAAAAAATGGTGGAAAGTGAAGTTCCCGAAGTCTGGGACATTCTTGAAGAGGTTATCCGGGAACATCCTATCTTATTGAACCGAGCACCAACCTTGCATCGTCTAGGTATACAAGCGTTTGAGCCGGTATTGGTAGAAGGGAAGGCAATTCAATTTCATCCCCTTGTTTGTACGGCTTATAACGCAGACTTCGATGGGGACCAAATGGCTGTACACGTCCCGCTCACCTTAGAATCGCAATTAGAAGCGCGTTCATTAATGATGTCCACCAACAATGTCCTGCATCCTGCAAACGGCGAACCGATTATTGTTCCCACCCATGACGTGGTGTTGGGTCTTTACTACATCACTCGGGATCGTGTGAATGCGAAAGGCGAAGGTATGAAGTTTGCTGACGTGGACGAGGTAGTCCGTGCTTATGAGAATAGACAAGTGGATTTACATGCGCGCGCGATGTTCGAATTAAAGAAAGCGTTTTGGATGAAGCGGGCAATATGGAAGAGAGTGAGCGCTTGGTTAATACTGCCGTAGGGCGGATTTTATTATGGCAGATTGTTCCAAAGGGATTACCTTTTACGTTAATTGATCAGCCAATGACTAAGAAGGCAGTGACCAAATTATTGGATATTTGCTATCGGAATTTGGGTCTCAAAACTACTGTCATTTTTGCAGATAATTTAATGTACATGGGCTTCCGCTATGCAACTTATTCTGGTATTTCGATCGGCGTGAATGATCTTGTAGTTCCCCATGAAAAAGAAGCCATCATTCTAGGGCTGAAGAAGAAGTCCAAGAAATTCAAAAGCAATATGCTTCTGGCTTGGTGACTTACGGGGAGCATCGCAACAAAGTGATTGATATCTGGTCGCGAACTAATGATCAAGTCGCTAAAGCCATGATGGAAAAAATCGCTATGGAAAAAGTAAAAGATGCTCAAGGCAAAGAAGTAACACAAAGCTCGTTTAATTCTATCTACATGATGTCCGATTCCGGTGCGCGAGGTTCTGCAGCGCAAATTCGTCAGTTGGCGGGGATGAGGGGATTAATGGCAAGACCTGACGGTACCATTATCGAAACCCCTATCACAGCTAATTTTCGTGAAGGGTTAAATGTTTTGCAGTACTTCATTTCCACCCACGGTGCCCGTAAGGGCTTAGCCGATACGCCTTGAAGACGGCAAACTCGGGATATTTGACTCGACGACTCGTTGACGTCGCACAAGATTTAGTTGTTACGGAATACGATTGTGGGACTGATCAAGCATTGAGATGATGCCTAACATCGAAGGAGGCGATGTTGTTGAACCTCTCCGAGAACGTGTTCTGGGACGAGTTTTAGCAAAATCCGTTAACGATCCTAAATCGAAAAAAGAGTTAATGGCTGAAGGTACCCTTCTGGATGAAAAACTAGTCGATATCTTAGAAGAACACAACGTAGATCGGGTTATGGTACGTTCTGCAATTACGTGTGAAACAGCCTACGGCATTTGTTCGATGTGCTATGGACGCGATCTTGCTCGTGGACACATGGTAAATGTAGGGGAAGCTATCGGTGTGGTGGCCGCTCAATCAATCGGTGAGCCAGGAACTCAATTAACCATGCGGACGTTCCACATCGGGGGGGCTGCTTCCCGAGCAACGGCTGCTAACAGCATCGAAGTAAAGTCTGCTGGAAAAATTAAGCTGCGCAATTTAAAGACGGTGGAACAAGCCAATAGCAATTTAGTGGCAGTTTCACGTTCAGGAGAATTAGTTGTCCAAGATACTCAAGGTGGAGAGCGTGAGCATTACAAAGTTCCTTATGGTGCGACGATTAGTGTACGTGATGATGATTTGGTAAAAGCTGGCCAAGTCGTGGCTCAATGGGATCCTCATACCCATCCTATTATCACGGAAGTAGCAGGTACCTTGCGCTTCGTTGATTTAGTGGATGGTGTCACCATGAATCGGCAAACGGATGAATTGACAGGTCTTAGCAGTATCGTAGTGGCTTCCACCAAGCAACGCACTACCGGGGGTAAAGAGCTTCGTCCCATGGTTAAGCTGGTGGATGAAAATGATAACGATCTCTTTTTACCGGGAGGTAAAGTTCCGGCGCATTATTTCTTGCCGGAAGGGACTATTCTTACGAAAGAAGATGGTTCTACAGTCCAAATTGGGGATGTCCTTGCGCGTATTCCTCAAGAAACTTCCAAAACCCGAGATATCACTGGGGGATTGCCACGAGTAGCTGATCTCTTTGAAGCTCGTCGACCCAAAGATGCTGCTATTTTGGCTGAAATCTCTGGTGTAGTTAGTTTTGGTAAGGATACCAAAGACAAAGGGCGTTTAATTATTAGCACTCCAGATGGTACTACCCATGAGGAACTGATTCCTAAATGGCGTCACGTAAGTGTCTTTGAAGGGGAGACGGTAGAAAAGGGTGAAGTGATTGCAGATGGCCCTCCAGATCCACACGATATTTTGCGCTTGTTGGGAGTGAATGCGCTGGCGAACTATATCGTTAATGAAGTACAGGAAGTTTATCAATTACAAGGGGTAAAAATTAACGATAAACACATCGAAGTGATCATCCGTCAGATGTTACGTAAGGTTAAAATTGTCGAGCCGGGTGAAACAGAATTTCTCCAAGATGAGCAGGTTGAACGACCTCGTGTACGAGAGGAAAATGAAAAAATTATTCAAAAGGATGGGCGGACGGCGAAAGTAGAACCCATTTTACTGGGAATCACAAAAGCTTCTTTAGCTACCGAGTCTTTCATCTCGGCAGCATCCTTCCAAGAAACGACCCGCGTGTTGACGGCTGCTTCAGTAGCTGGAAAACGCGACGATCTTCGAGGCCTCAAAGAGAACGTAATTCTTGGGCGTCTAATTCCTGCCGGGACTGGATTTAGCTACCATCAAAAACGTCGGCAGAAAGAAGAAAGAGGAATGGAAGGGAGTAAGGAAGAAAAAGGTGTGACTGCCACTGAAGCTGAACAGGCTTTGAGTGCAGCATTTAAATCCGAAGAAGCGAAAATAGAAAAAAAAGGCGAATAAGTTCTTTAATTGCTTCGTCTCATCACCATGGGACGATGGCGGCTTAGGAAAGAAAGTCGATGTAACATTTTTTCGAGTAAGAACGGAAATCATTCGAGAGAGCTAATTTAGCTTGACAGAGATTATTACCTTTATTTATAATCCTCGCTCTGCGTTACGCATTAGCGAGTGCAAGAGATTTTTTTTGCTTGGAGAGAGTTTTAATGACTAGAATCAATCAGTTAGTGAGAAAGCCCCGTCGCGTGAAGGTAAAGAAAAGCGACGTTCCGGCATTAGAAGGCTGCCCCCAAAAACGGGGCGTGTGTACTCGGGTATACACCACTACTCCTAAAAAGCCTAATTCAGCTTTACGGAAAGTAGCTCGGGTACGAATCACTAATGGTACTGAGGTCACTGCTTATATCGGAGGCGAAGGCCACAATTTACAAGAGCACTCCGTAGTATTAATCCGAGGTGGCCGTGTAAAAGACTTGCCCGGTGTGCGCTATCACATTGTGCGTGGAAGCTTGGATACAGCGGGTGTTTCAGGGCGACGTCGAGGTCGTTCTAAATATGGTGAAAAAAAACCAAAAGAATAAGTGTGGAGAACTTTAGATGTCACGAAGAAAAGGAGCACCTAAACGGGAAATTTTCCCAGATCCGCTCTTTCGCAGTGAGCTTTTAGCTAAGTTCATAAATACTGTTATACGCAATGGTAAAAAATCGGTAGCAGAGAGTATCGTTTACGGAGCTCTGGATGTCGTAGCAAAGCGTGTGCGTGGTAAGGGGTGCGCTGAGGAAGAAGGCGGAGAAGGGGGTGATAAGGTTGGAGGAGGACCGAAAAAAAGGGGGGGGGGAGATATCCGTGTTAATGAAAAAACTCGTGCTGTGGCTTTAGACACATTTAAGAAAGCTTTGTGTAATGTGATGCCTAGTGTGGAAGTAAAATCACGTCGAGTAGGTGGTTCCACCTATCAGGTGCCTATGGAGATACGAGCAGTTCGACGTCAAGCCTTGGCTATGCGTTGGTTGAGTGAATATGCGAATAAGCGTAATGAAAAGACAATGATTTTACGCTTGGCAAATGAAATCTTGGATGCGGTAGAAAATCGTGGTGGAGCGGTGAAGAAAAAAGAAGACGTTCATCGCATGGCCAAAGCAAACCAAGCATTTGCACATTATCGGTGGTAAGAGAAAAAATGGCAACGGCTAGAGAAATTCCATTAGAACGTACCCGTAATTTAGGGATTATGGCGCACATAGATGCAGGAAAAACTACGACAACTGAGCGCATCCTTTACTATACAGGCGTTTCTCACAAAATGGGTGAGGTTCATGAAGGCAGTGCTATCATGGATTGGATGGAGCAGGAGCAAGAGCGGGGTATTACCATTACTTCTGCAGCCACCACTTGTTTTTGGATGGGGATGGATCAGCAATACCCAAAACATCGAGTTAATATTATTGATACGCCTGGGCACGTAGATTTCACCATTGAAGTTGAGCGTTCCTTGCGAGTGCTGGACGGAGCGGTTGCTGTTTTCTGTTCTGTGGGCGGAGTAGAACCCCAAAGTGAAACCGTTTGGAGGCAGGCTAATCGCTATGGTGTTCCGCGTTTAGGTTTTGTAAACAAGATGGACCGTGCGGGGGCAAATTTTCTGCGAGTGGTGCAGCAAGTAAAAGAGCGATTGAAGTCCAATCCAGTGCCTATTCAGCTTCCTATTGGCGCAGAAGAAGATTTTCAAGGGGTTGTCGATTTAATTCGAATGAAAGCCATTTATTGGAATGAGGCAGATAAGGGTCGTACCTATGAATTGGCAGACATTCCCGAAGACATGAAATTAGACGCTCAAGAATGGTGTGAAAAAATGGTGGAAGCTGCCGCCGAGTCGTCAGAAGAATTCATGGAAAAATATTTAAAAAATGGGGATCTTTCGGAGCAGGAAGTTCGAGAAGGCTTGCGTCGACGTACTTTAGCTAATGAGATTGTACCGATGTTATGTGGAAGTGCCTTTAAGAATAAAGGGGTACAGGCTTTGTTGGATGCTGTGATTGATTACTTACCTGCGCCTACGGATGTGCCTGCTATTCGGGGTCAGGAAGACGATGGTTCCGAAGGATCGCGTGCCGCTTCTGATGAGGCACCTTTTGGGGCGTTAGCTTTTAAAATTGCCTCTGATCCTTTTGTTGGGACACTAACTTTCTTCCGCGTTTATTCCGGCGTATTAAAATCCGGCGACTCGGTTTATAACCCAGTCAAGCGTAAAAAAGAACGTATTGGGCGTCTCTTACAAATGCATTCCAATTCTCGGGAAGAGATTAAAGAAGTGCACGCGGGCGATATTGCTGCTGCTGTGGGCCTAAAAAATGTTACTACTGGAGATACGCTTTGTGATCAGCAGCGAATTATTACCCTTGAAAAAATCGAATTTCCAGAACCCGTGATCTCAGTGGCTATTGAGCCCAAAACGAAAGCAGATCAGGAGAAAATGGGGGTAGCCTTAGGAAAATTAGCTCAAGAAGATCCGTCGTTCCGCGTTCATGCCGATGAGGAATCCGGGCAGACTATTATTGAAGGAATGGGTGAGTTGCATTTGGAAATTATTGTGGATCGAATGCAGCGTGAATTTAATGTTGCTGCAAATGTTGGGAAGCCTCGTGTGGCGTATCGGGAAACTATTCGAAAAACTATAGAACAAGAAGGGAAATACATTCGCCAAACGGGTGGTCGCGGACAATACGGGCACGTATGGCTTCGGATCGAATCCAAAGAAGCAGGGTCTGGTTTTGAATTTGTAAACGAAATTGTCGGTGGGGTAGTACCCAAAGAATATATCCCCGCCGTGGAAAAGGGTGTCCGGGAACAGATGGAAAACGGGGTTATTGCTGGTTATCCCGTGGTAGACGTAAAGGTAACTATTTTTGATGGTTCTTACCATGATGTTGACTCCAGTGAAATGGCGTTTAAAATCGCTGGCTCCATGTGTTTCAAGGAGGGAGCTGCCAAGGCACATCCTGTATTACTTGAACCCATTATGAAGGTAGAGGTTCTTACCCCAGAAGAATATATGGGTGATGTCGTCGCGACCTTAATCGCCGTCGAGGTATGATTCAAGGTATAGATGAAAGTCCTGCGGGTAAAATCGTTGATGTTGAAGTGCCTTTAGCGGAGATGTTTGGTTATGCGACTGATCTTCGTTCGTTAAGCCAAGGGCGTGCGACTTATACGATGGAATTTTTAAAATACGCTGAAGCGCCAACCAATATCGCTGAAGCAATTATTAAACAACAGAGTTAAGTAAGAGAGGTACTCTCTCATGTCTAAGGAAAAATTTGTAAGAGAGAAGCCGCATTTAAATGTAGGGACGATAGGCCATGTGGACCATGGTAAGACGACGTTGACGGCGGCGTTGACGAAGGTGTTATCAGATAAGTTTGGAGGGGAAGTGCGCGCCTTTGATCAGATTGACAATGCACCGGAAGAGCGTGCGCGAGGGATCACGATAGCGACGTCGCATGTGGAGTATCAAAGTGATAAGCGCCACTATGCTCACGTAGATTGCCCGGGGCACGCGGATTATGTGAAGAACATGATCACGGGAGCGGCGCAGATGGATGGGGCGATATTGGTAGTGAGTGCGGCGGATGGTCCGATGCCGCAGACGCGAGAACATATTGTACTGGCGAAGCAAGTAGGGGTTCCGGCGATCGTAGTGTTTTTGAACAAAGCGGACATGGTAGATGACAAGGAGTTGTTGGAATTGGTGGAGATGGAAGTAAGGGATTTATTGGCGAGTTATGATTTTCCGAGCGATGAGACGCCGATTGTAGTGGGTTCGGCGCTGAAGGCGTTGGAAGGAGACGCTGGAGAATTAGGGGTTTCGGCGGTATTGAAGTTAGTAGAGACGATGGACGCGTATTTTGAGGAGCCGCAACGAGAGAAAGACAAGCCCTTTTTGATGCCGATTGAGGACGTATTTTCAATATCGGGTCGTGGGACGGTGGTGACGGGACGAATTGAGCGAGGGATTGTGAAGGTCGGAGATGAGATTGAGATTGTGGGGATCAAGGCGACGACAAAGACGACGTGTACGGGTGTGGAGATGTTCCGCAAGTTATTGGATGAGGGACAAGCGGGAGATAACGTTGGTATTTTGTTGAGAGGGACGAAGCGAGAAGAAGTGGAGCGAGGACAGGTATTGGCGAAGTCTGGGACGATCACACCACATACGACGTTTGAGGCGGAGATTTATGTATTGTCGAAGGAAGAGGGAGGCCGTCATACGCCGTTTTTTAAAGGGTATCGGCCACAATTTTATTTTCGCACGACGGACGTGACGGGGGAGGTATTGAGTCTGCCGGGAGATGTTGAGATGGTAATGCCGGGAGACAATGTGAAGGTGACGGTGAAGTTAATCGCGCCGGTGGCGATGGATGAAGGGTTACGATTTGCGGTTCGGGAAGGCGGACGTACCGTTGGAGCCGGTGTCGTAACAAAAATTTTTGAATAAGAATTATTGAATAA
>NZ_NIQB01000008.1:0-106036 GCF_018687865.1 Coxiella-like endosymbiont of Rhipicephalus sanguineus
ATTACTCTCGCCTTTCTTCCCAGTTCTATTCCAGCCAGGAACGCCGCCTTATGTCTCTACGAACAAAATAAAAATTATTTTTCCCTTTTATTACTTATCTTTATCAACATCAGTCGAATGAAACTCAAGACTGGGCTACAATTCCTCAATTACTCCAATTTGCTCGGAATTCCGTACTTTAAGCTAACATGCAAAAGCTCAACAATTTTATTTTTATCCGCAAACATACTAAGCTTCTACATCAGAATTTAACCCCCGCAGGCAAAATTATCAACCCAACAGCCATTCCCCACGCTATACCTCAATGGAAAGGTTGTAGAACCTTTAACAGCAAAACGTGCAACTGCATTAATAGAAGCAGCCGCTACACAAAATAGAACTTAATAATGAAAACCTATAGTTTGTATTTCGCTTAGTTAGTGGCACTTATTGCCACTGCAATTTCTCTCTATTTTAGTATTGCCCCGGGGTTCCTGTCTGTGATTTTTGCTAGTATCAATGTATTTTATCCCTTAGTCCCTATCCTCAGCATCGCTGCTTATTTTTTTTGATCGAGGAGTAATTAAATACACTTTACTACTCGCCCTCTTAGGTTTTTTATTTTCTCTTTATCAATACTTGCAATAAATGATCCTGGGATTTACGCCAATTGGCTTATCTGACACTTCAAGCCTTGACTACAGTAAAATCCATTGGCAATTGCTAGTAGAATTCATTACCTAGCCTTTACTAAAGCATGATAGCCTCGTTAATAATTTCATTTTAATAATTGTATTTTTTTTAATGCTGGCTTACCGAAGGTCCGATTAAGTTGGCGGTAATCAATTTCATTAAATCGATTGCCAAAAAAAATTTGTTATTTAAAGAAATTTTTTTATTTCGCCTAAACGATTAATCACAATAACAGTATTTTCATCACATGCGAATGCCTTTTCCGAATTAAGTACAATCATATCCAAATTTTTCTGTTGTAATTTTATTTTTGCATTTTCTAAGTGATTTTCGGTTTCCAATGCAAAACCCACTATGAAAGGTTTATTAGATAATCCGCCCACTACTGATACAATGTCAGGATTTCTAACTAAATTAAGAGTTAAATTAATTGTAGATTTTTTTATCTTTGTAGTTGATTCTATTTCCGAACGATAATCGCTTACGGCTGCCGCACTGATAAATACATCATAATTTGAAATTCCCTGCATCACTGCTTCAAACATTTCTTGCGCAGTAACGACGTCAATACGATTAATTTTTTTGGAAAGGGATAAGTTAGTTGGCCCACTGATTAAAGTAACTTCGCCACCCATCTCAGCAGCCACCTCTGCCAAAGCATAACCCATTTTCCAGAACTTCGATTGGTGAGGTAACGCACAGGATCGATGGCTTCGTGCGTGGGACCTGCTGTTATGAGCACACGCTTGCCCATCAGAATTTTTTCAATAGGAGGCTCTTCCAAACAACCGATTAATTCTTCAGGCTCCAACAATCGCCCCGGACCATAATCTCCGCATGCTTGAGAACCAATTCCTGGTCCAAATATTTCAATTCCATATTTTTGCAACCGTTTAATGTTCGCTTGAGTTATTTTATTGAGCCACATTTGTTGATTCATGGAAGGAGCCACAGCGATAGGCGCCTTCGTCGCTAAACAGAGGGTTGTTAGTAAATCATTCGCATGACCATAGGCCAAACGTGCAATGAAATCTGCGCTGGCGGGCGCTACAAGGATTTGGTCACACCAACGAGCAAGAGTAATATGCTCCATTTCGGAAGCGCTTTCTGAAGAAAATAACTCACTAGCCACTGGGTACCCTGACACTGCCTGAAAAGCTAATGGCCCGATGAAGCTTTCGCTACCGAAGTCATTACGACTCGAACTAACGCCCCGCGCTCCCTCAATTGACGGACCAATTCAATGCTTTTATAAGCAGCAACAGCACCTGTGATACCAAGAAGGATTTTTTGATTGCTTAACATAGATGGGAAACAGCATAACCTTACCTACTGAGCTTTATCAAGAAGCATCCCAGCTCCAAGTTCTACTCGTAGGCTAACCTAATTTCGACCGTCCGCACGTAAATTTTGGTTTTTCGTGGTCCAAATTTTCTTCCAAACGTCGTTTCCCAAACAGTGAATTAAGAAGTGGTTAAGATGAGGTAAGTTCAGGAGATGCAGATGAAAGTTGTACCTCTTCTTCTTTGTGCTTGGATTCTGATTATGATTCTAATTCGGCTCCCATTTCAGATGCTGATTCTAGTTCTAATTCAACCTAATAAAGAAACAAAACCTCTTCTGTTTCAAAATGCAGATCTTCGTCTCGGTGAAGCCAAATTAGACACACTTTAGCAGTAGGCACTTCCTCTGAAATTTCAATTTCCAATAGATTTGCAATTTCCTCTTTTCCTATTCTCCCATTAGGAACCGCCATTAAAGCTTTCCCTATTTCCTTAAACAAATCGTCCAGAAAAATAATTAAATTTTCCTGATTTCTAAGATGTCTTTCTGCTATTTCTTTAATTTTTAATTTAGTTTGTGGCTAGTCCGTTAGAGAATCCGACCATCTTGTATAAATAACATCTTCATTAGCGATTATCATTCCAGCTTCTTCTTTTAATTTGTTTAGAACTGCTTTGCTAGATAAAGGAATATCAATATTATCTTCGTTATTATCTTTAAGGCGAGCAGTTAAAATCGAAAATTGAGCACATTAGGATAAGCCGCTTTCTTATATCTTTAATTTTATCTATAACGGCTTTATTTAAAATAGTGACACCGGTTTGTTTGAATGGTAGATATAGGATATAAAACTGTATAATCAACATCGAGATAAACCCAAGTCTTAATCTGAATTTCAGGCTGTACGTTCTCAGCCATTTCAATAGATCCTCTCCCGATAAATCAAACAATTGAAGCTCAGTTTCTTGATAACAGGGTAAAGCTTCCCAACCCAATTCTTTTAAAAAATTGGATAGATGAGGAGGTACTCTTAGATAAGGAAAATATTTTATTGTATTTTTTAAGTTCGTCGAGCAATTTTCCTGAAAAATAAAGTTTATCATCTCTTCTTGTATAGAGAATTATTCCCTCTAACTTAGGAAAGGCTTTTAGTTGCTCAAGATTTAATATGATTCCAATTTCGCTAAAAGCTATTTTTTCTATAATAGATTTGCCCCCTTCAGGATCTAAAAAGGTTTCTGCCATAATCACCGCCTGTTTTTTTTCTATCTCGAGGTCGGCGATATTTTTTTGATATAAAGTTATTAAAGTTATGTTGAGAATTGGAACTGGTAGTTGGTGCTGGGCCCAAAGAATGAACAAATTCTCTAGGGGGAGGCTATCAACAAAAAATCTTTTTTATTACTTTCTCTTATAGTGCGTAAACTTCGCTCTCAACCGAGAGAGGGAACTATAAAACACTTACATTAAATAAATATTAAAACTTCACAAAAAATGCTTATTTTTGCTGTCATAAAAAATGCTTTCATAAAAAGTCCCTATTCCAGTCATCTCACGGCTGTCCGAGGGACGAGGTAGTGGTGGATGGATAAAAAACGAACTTTACTCGCTATTTTTCCGATCAGCGTTCTTCGTGTTCTTTTAAGAATTTTTTATGAAGACGGATAGATTGCGGCGTAACTTCTACTAATTCGTTGTCCGCAATAAATTGCAAAGCCTGTTCTAAGCTGAATTTAATATTTAATAGGCGGCGTTAAAATAATATTTTCATCACTTGTCCGCAGCAGCTCGAATATTAATAAGCTGTTTTTCACGGCAGACATTTATAACCAAATCATTATCCTGTGAGTGTTGCCTGACAATCATACCTTTGTAAACCAATTGTGATCCAATAAACAAATCTCCTCGTGCTTGCAAATTCTATAGGGGATATGCCATAGTAACATCTTGGCTATTAGAATTAGTACACCACGATTGCGTGTTTGCAAAGATTCATCAATCAATGGCCCATAATGGTCGAACACGTAATACATAACGCCCGAACCAGATAAGATGTTAAAGTCGAAAATTGAGAATGAAATCCAATTAAACCCCGCGTTGAAATCGTGTAATCCAAGTGCACTCTTCCTTTCCCATCCAGGATCATATTTTTCAAATTCCCCTTACGTTTTGATAAATTTTGGATGATGTCTTCTTGATGTTCTTCTTCGATATCCAATACTAAATTTCTAAACGGCTTACACCCTACTCGATCAATAAATTTTTTAATCACTTCAGGAAGTGAAACCACAAACTCATAACCTTCGCGGTGCATATTTTCAATCAATATCGATAAGTGAAGCTCACCTCTTCCGGAGACAATAAATTTATCTACATCAACAGAGCCTGGCGTAACTCGCAAAGCCAGATTAGCAATTAACTCCCTCTCTAACCGTTCTTTAATTTGGCGACTCATTAAAAATTTTCCTTCGCGACCTGCGAAAGGTGAATTATTAACTTGAAAAGTCATGCTAACCGTTGATTCGTCGACAGTAATGGCTTGAAAAGCTTCCGGGTATTGTGGATCGCAAAGCGTGTCCGAAATTCACAAATTTTCAATGCCTGTAACCGACCACGATATCGCCGGCGATGGCCGTGTCAATATCGACTCTCTGTAGCCCTAAGAATCCCAACAGCTGCAAAATTTGACCCGAACGCTTATTACCTTCGCGATCAATAGCAATCGCTGGTGTATTTCGACGTACGGTACCGCGTTGAATCCGTCCAATCCCAATGCCCCCACATAACTCGAATAATCCAACGAGGAAATTTGCATTTGAAAAGAACCATTCAAATCAACTTTAGACGGTTCTACCTTCGACAGAATTGTTTCAAAAAGTGGGCTCTCATATCCGAAGAAGTTAACGAAGGATCCAATGTAGCATAGCCTTTTAAAGCTGATGCATAAACGAGTGGAAAATCCAATTGAGCATCTGTTGCATCCAGGCTTACAAATAATAAATCGAAAACTTATTCTACTACCCAATCGGGGCGTGATCCCCCCGGCGATTTATTTTTTATTAATCACTACAATCAGTTTTAATCCCCACAAGAAAGCCTTGCGAGTTACAAACCACGTTTGGGGCATAGCGCCTTCAACCGCATCTGCCAGAAATAAAACAGAGTCCACCATCGATAAAATACCCCCTACTTCGCTACCGAAATCGGCGTGACCCGGCGTATCAACTATATTTATACGATAATTTTCCACTGAATGGCGGTGTTTTTCGCAAGAATAGTAATACCACGTTCTCGCTCCAGCTCATTAGAATCCATCATCCGCTCAATGGACGCCGTTCGACCGCTGAGGGTCCCCGATTGCTGGAGCAACTAGTCGACTAAGGTAGTTTTTCCATGGTCCACGTGGGCGATAATGGCAATATTGCGGATGTTTTCTATCATAAATACCTCATCCTTACAAAGAGGCAATCGAAATTAGAGAAAAGCATCCTCTTCGCAAGGATAATAAATAATGGATCTTTTTAGTACAAAATGAAGTTCACTGCTAATGAAATGTGCCGTCAGCAAAAAAATTTTTGTTAATTAATACCTCTGCTATTTGAATGGCATTAAGCGCAGCACCTTTGCGGATATTATCGACCACTATCCAGAAATTTACTCCATTAGGATAGGAAATATCTTTTCGAATACGTCCGACAAAAACCGCATCAGCACTAGCAGCATGGCTAATTACAGTCGGATAGGAATTATTTTCATCTACTACAATAACCCCTGGTGCTTGGGCCAAGCATTCTCTCACCTCTTCAAGGCTGATAGGATGGCGCGTTTCGATATGCACAGCTTCGGAATGACCAAAGAAGACAGGAACACGAACGGCTGTCGGGTTGACCCACAAATTAACATCGCCCATTATTTTTTGGGTCTCCCAGACTATTTTCATTTCTTCCTTTGTATACCCATTTTCATAAAAAATATCAATGTGCGGAAGAGCGTTGAATGCAATTTGCGCAGGGAAAACACTGAATTTTTTGATAGGTTTACCATTTAACAAATGGGCCGTTTGTTCTGCTAACTCTCGAATAGCTTGTCGACCCGCTCCTGAAACAGATTGATAGGTGGCAACATTGACTCGGGTAATTCCTACTGCATCATAGATAGGCTTTAAAGCTACCACCAATTGAACAGTAGAGCAATTCGGGTTAGCAATGATATTGCGATTACGATAGTTTTCTAAAGCGGAAGGATTCACTTCTGGCACTACCAAGGGGATATCATCCTCATATCGAAAATGGGAGGTGTTATCGATCACAATACATCCTGTTTCTGCAGCCCGCGGCGCATATTCAGCTGAACGTTCGGCTCCGGCTGAAAAAAAGGCAAATTGAACCGTGGAAAAATCGAATTTTACTAGATTACGAACTTTTTTTTGCTTCCCACCAAAAAGTACGCTCTTTCCTTCTGAATTCTCACTCGCAATTGGGTATATTTCTCCCACAGGAAATTGTCGTTCGTAGAGGAGTTGGAGGATTGTTTCCCCAACCACTCCCGTTGCTCCTACGACAGCAATATCATAAAACACAGTCATTTTTTATTTCCTCGATACTTCATAAATTTTGGGCCTTATGTCGCAAATAGTGGTCCATTAAAACTAACGCCAACATAGCTTCAGCAATGGGCGTAGCACGAAGTCCCACGCAAGGATCATGACGACCCCTAGTAATCACTTCCACTTCTTTTCCTTTCATATCAAAAGTTTTTCCAGGGATCCGGATGCTTGATGCCGGTTTGAAAGCAAGGCTTACCATGATATCCTGACCTGATGAAATGCCTGCTAATATTCCCCCGGCGTGATTAGATAAAAAACCTCTTTTTCGCATTTCATCGCGATGAGTTGACCCTTTCTGTTCAATTACCGCAAACCCGTCTCCGATTTCTACTCCCTTTACTGCGTTAATCCCCATCATAGCGGAGGCGATCTCGGCATCTAACTTATCAAATACAGGCTCTCCTAATCCTATAGGAACTCCTTTAGCAACCACGTTAATCCGAGCTCCAATTGAGTCCCCTTGGCGTCGCAATTCCATGATGAATCGTTCAAGTTCAGGAATTTTATCTTCATCAGGAAAGAAAAAAGGATTATTTTCTACCAGAGAGAAATCAATTTTTTCTGCCTGAATAGGCCCTACGGCAGCAGTATATGCTTGAATGTGGATTTGTAATTTTTCTCGCAAATACTTTTTAGCGATAGCGCCAGCAGCAACTCGCATTACTGTTTCTCGAGCTGAAGCCCGTCCCCCACCGCGATAATCCCTAAATCCGTATTTCTTAAAATAGGTATAATCTCCATGCCCCGGGCGAAACAACGACTTTATTTGTGAATAATCCCGAGGACGCTGATCCGTATTTTCAATTAGTAATGCAATCGGCGTACCTATGGTTTTTCCTTCTAAAACACCTGATAGTATTTTGACTTGGTCAATTTCTCGTCGCTGTGATGTGAAGCGTGACTGACCAGTTTTACGTCGATTAATGTCCGGTTGGATATCTCCTTCGCATAAGGCAAGCCCAGGAGGGCACCCATCCACAATGGCCACTAACGCCAAACCATGGCTTTCACCAGCAGTAGTGACGGTAAATAATTTTCCAAAGGTATTCCCAGACATCGGATTTTAATAGCATTAATACTATAAACTGTCTATATTAAAAGAGAAGCCGCATTTATTTCCTACATTCCTGCTCTTAGAATGGCCAGGGGCTGTGGGGTGTAAGAGCTTAACTATTCCAGCTAAAATAAAGAATTATGGCTATGGCAAAAAATCAATAGACTCAGAAGAAATTGATTTATTTTGCAAAAGCGTCAAGGAAGTCCAGCCACTCAAACATGATAAACACTGGCTCAGACCAAAGAAAAAAACTTCCATCTTACTCTCACAAAAAAAAATTGCTCCCGCCTCGAGTTGGCAAACGTATCTTGATTCAAATGATTCGCTTGATGCGGAAGATCCGATACACTTCGCCAAAATCGGTTTACAGCATAAATTGATCCATCGTTTAAAGCGAGGGCATGTGCCGATTGAAGCTAATATTGATTTACATCGACAAACAATCGACGAAAGCGTGAGAACAATCACATATTTTATTAATAACTGCTTAGCAAAAAACAAAAGATGGATATGCATCATTCATGGTAAAGGTCACTTATCCAATGACAAACCCATCTTAAAAAATTTTCTAAATAATTGGTTGCGTGATAATCCAAATATTCTCGCTTTTCATTCAGCTCCACCTCATCAAGGTGGTACAGGCGCATTGATTGTTTTACTTAAGCAATGGAGAAATCATGAAAAATAATGTCATGATAATTGGTATTTCAGGCCCTTCCGCTTCAGGTAAAAGTTTACTCGCTAATACTATCGTTAATGAATTAGGCTCTGATCAAGTAGTAGTAATCTTCGAGGATTCTTAAATTATAAAGATCTTAGCAATATGCCCTTTGAAGAATGTGCAAAAATTAATTATGACTACCCAGATTCATTGGGTCATGAACTTCTCTATGAACATCTTTTACAATTACAAAAAGGCCACGCCTTTCAAATACCCTGTTACGATTACAACAAGCATTTACGACTAAAGGAAACTAAAACAATCAGTCGACACCACATTATTCTGCTAGAAGAAATTTTATTATTCATTGAACCTAAGTTAGGAGAAATGATGGACAGTCAGATTTTTATGGATACACTTTTAGACATCTGCCTATTGCGACGACTACAGCAAGATATCGTCGAGCGAGATCGTCTCTAGAAAGTATTATTACTCAATACCAAGAAACTATTCGTCCTATGTATCTTCAGTTTAGAACCCTCTTCTAAGCGTTATACGGATATCATTGTTCCTCGATGAGGTGGAAATCGAATTGCGATTGAAATGATTTAAGCCAAAATGCGAGAACTGCTCGCCAACCAGCAAATAGCATATTTTTTTAAAAAACAATAAATTAAACAGCTTATTGCCTCTGGCTAAATTACGCTATCTAAATACGCTATAATTGGTGTATGAATTTAATATATGGGCACAAGATATGAGCACAAGTGAAGCAAATAAGGTTGTTATGCCATAAAACTTTAAAATATTTTTTAGATAAGAATAAGGTAAAATATGTAATGATTAACCACTTGCCTGCTTATACCGTACAGGAAATTGCGAAAATTTCCCATGTATCAGCCAAAAAGCTAGCAAAACCTGTTATGGTTAAAATTAACAATAAATTGGCTATGGTCGTTACCGGGGTAATACCAAAATCGATTTCAAAAAATTAAAAAAAGCCATGGACGCTAAGAAAGTTGAGCTTGCGAGTGAATATGAATTTCAAGAACAATTTCCTGGCTGCAAATTGGGAGCTATGCCACCTTTCGGCAATTTATTTGATATGAATGTATATGTTTCAGACGAACTAAAAGATGAGAAGGAAATCGTTTTTAATCCAGGAACACACTCTCAATTAGTTAAGCTAGCTTGAGAAGATTATGAAAAATTAGTGAATCCCAAAATCATTTCTTTACGATTAAGTTACTATTTTATTAACTAAACTTTGAAATTGAGGACTGGAAGGAATTTCGTGGCCAAGCAACCAATCGTAAAGCAAAGGATCTGGTTCATCAAGGAGACGGTTAAATATTTTTTTTCCTCGGCCGTCAAAATTTGAAATTGATTTTTATAGAATCGCTCCAAAAGGATATCCAATTCCAGCATTCCACGACGGCATTTCCATTTAATTTTTCTCGCTTCCCAAAAAAGTTCATCCATTTTATTTTTCTCTAAATTGAACGCGTTGAGTTATTTTGCACAATAATTCGTAGCTAATAGTACTAGCCTGTTCAGCTATTTGTTCGACAGGCAAGCCATTCCCCCACAAAACTACCTCATCACCAATTTTAATCTCTGACTCGTAGCGCAAATCAATGGCGATCATGTCCATAGATACCCGACCAATTAACGGACATATTTTTCCATGCAATAATGTTGGCGTGCCACAGGGAGCATGGCGTGGGTATCCGTCACCATAACCAATACCAACAATACCAATAGATGTATTTTCGGAGGAACGCCATGTACATCCATAACCCACAACTTCTCCTGGACGACAATTTTTAATTGCTATTATCCTTGCAGATAAAGTCATTACTGGTTTTAAATTTCGTTTTACACCAGTCTCCCAAGAAAAAGGCGACACGCCATACAACATAATGCCAGGGCGGATCCAATCCAAAAAAGCAGTGGAATAGCTTAATACGCCTGCTGAATTTACAACACTTTTAGGGACGTCTCTATCTTTAACAATTTCCCTAAATTGATTAATTTGCCATTCAGTAAACGACCGATCTTTATTATCAGCATCAGCTAAATGGGTCATTAAGCCAATTGGTTTTTGTACCGACGGACAAGCAGACAAACGGTCATAAGCAGAAGCCACCTTTTCCAGGGGAAAACCCAATCGATGCATTCCCGTATCGATTTTCAACCAAACTTGTAAAGGGGAAGAAACTTTATTTTTTTCTAAAAGATCTAATTGATAGGAATGGTAAATTACTGCTACTAAATTATAGTGAATAAATTTTTTTAACTCTTTTTCATCAATAAAGCCGCGCATAACCACAATTGGCGTTACAATCCTGTTTTCCCGTAAAATTAACGCCTCATCAATACACGCCACGCCAAATGCATTCACCAGGGAAAGCGTTTTAGCAACCCGCACCAATCCGTGGCCATAACCATTGCTTTTAATCATAGCTAAAACAAAAGATTGGGGAGCAATTTCTTTTATCCGAGAAAGATTATGTTTGAGCGCTTGTAAATCAATAGTAGCAACTGCTTGATTCACGCCCGCGCTCCAAAAGGTGATCGCTGTAGCACACTTTCATGAGAAAAATTATCAAAGCGAGTATATTGCCCCCGAAACGTCAGTATCACCTTCCCAATGGGACCATTCCGGTACTTTGCAATAATAATCTCTGCTTTACCCTTATCGGGAGAGTCTTCATGATAAACCTCATCACGATAAATAAAAGCAATGAGATCAGCGTCTTGTTCAATTGCACCTGATTCACGTAAATCCGACATCACTGGACGTTTATCGGTGCGAGCTTCTAAACTACGGTTAAGCTGAGATAAAGCGATAATAGGAATATTTAATTCTTTTGCTAGCGCTTTTAAAGAGCGGGAAATTTCAGATATTTCTATGCTGCGGTTTTCACGATTGTTGGGGACATGCATCAATTGAAGATAATCCACAGCAATTAAACCAAGCCCCCCATGCTCGCGGGCTAAACGTCTTGCCTGTGAGCGAATCTCCCCAGGACTTAAAGCAGGGGTATCATCGATAAATAATTTGGTTTCTGAAAGCATTTCAATGGCATGAGTAATTCGAGGCCAATCATCGTCTTTGAGTTGGCCCGTGCGCACTTTATGCTGATCGATACTTCCTAGAGACGAAATCATCCGCATAACCAGTGCTTCAGCGGGCATCTCCATACTGAAAATCAGAACCGGAACATTTCCCTTTATAGCCGCATGTTCAGCAATATTCATCGCTAATATGGTTTTTCCCATAGAGGGGCGGCCTGCGATTACAACTAAATCGGCGGGTTGTAAGCCCGAAGTTAATCGATCTAAATCGGTAAAGCCTGACGAAAGGCCTGTGAGTGCTTTATCGGAATGATAGAGCATATCAATGCGATCCGTGGCCTTGGCCAACAAGGTGGTGATTGCCACAGGTCCAGCTCCCCAAGAGCGACTTTCAGTAATATTAAAAACCCTTTGTTCTGCCTTATCAAGTAATTCTTTAATGTCACGCCCATCAGGGTTAAAACCATCCTGCGCAATATCCGTTCCAGCTTCAATTAATTGCCGTAAAATGGCCCGTTCCCGGACGATATCTGCATAAGCGACAATATTCGCAGCGCTAGGTGTATTTTTAGCTAATTCATAGAGATAAGCTTCTCCAGGCGCATTTAATCGATCTTTCGCTTTTAGTGCTTCTGATACAGTCAATACATCCAAAGGTTTATGTTGATCGATCAAGTGTGTCATCACTTCGAAAATTGCCTGATGATCGGATCGGTAAAAATCTTTGGCACTTATTCGGTCAGTAATGCGATCCCACGCGCGATTATCCAACATTAAGGCACCGAGTACAGATTGTTCTGCCTCTTGAGAATGAGGCGGAATTTTAGGAGGTAAATCTTTAGGTTTCTGATGTGGTGGCATGGACGGTAGTGTAGCATTCCCACTCTCTTTCCTGCAAAAGTTACTGGTCCACTAGGAAATACAATTGGATTGGGATTAAAAGCATGAATTAAATAATCAAGCTTTTAGGCATTACAGAAGAAGACAATTAACTCACACGGGTAAAACGAGGCTAGGTTTTGACAAATGAAAATAATTAAGTCGCTATAAGTCTCATTCCATCACAAAAAAGCACCGCTTTTACATCCAGTGGTGGACAGTAAAACGTGTTAAAAGTGTGTGAGAATAAATTTTTTCTTACCGACAATTTTTGCGATGTCGCTTGTTAAGGATGGGATTTAAAATCGCGGACCCATAATGAGTAAAGCGGTATTCTAACTCTAGATCATCGACTTTGTAGTTCGAAATCCGATCCTCACACTCCCCGGTACAAGTAAATTGGGTTGTGATATTAGCTGATACATTGTAACCATTGGCCGCTCTGCCGCCGTGGTATCACGGATTACCCGAGACTTCCATATATTGCAAGGCCCGATCCTATTAAGAAAATCCTACACCGCCAATTAAATATTAAATAAGGTGATAACACGCCCGATAACCCTAATTGTGATAGGGCAAAAAAATGGGAACACTGCTTAAAGTAAAAGAGATGATACTCCTTTTAATTATTCAGAAAGTACTTCAATTTTTACCGTAATAGCAACGTCGGTATGAAGATGAACTGGAATTTCATATTCACCAATTTGTCGAATAGGACCTTCAGGTAAGCTTACTTCGCGTTTTTCGACAACGACACCCTCACTGGAAATTGCTTCAGCAATTTCACGGGATCCCACCGACCCAAAAAGCTTACCCTCATCACTCGCCTTTACTAAAATATGAAAGCTTTTTCCTTCCAATTTTTTCGCCCGTACTTTTGCTTTCCCTAATTGTTCTTCTGCTAACTTCTCTAATTTTGCACGCCGTTTTTCAAATTCCGCAATATGTTCTGCTGTGGCAAGAACAGCCTTTCCATACGGCAATAAAAAATTACGAGCATAACCAAGCTTTACAAGTACTTGATCTCCAATGTTGCCCAAATTAGCCACTTTTTCCTGTAAAATAACTCTCATATTCATAATTTAAATCCTCTTTAATTCTGTAGTAAAGTATAATGCTTTCGAAAATCATAAAAACTATCAATAAGTCCCACGATGGCTAAAGCGATCACTGTAAAGAATGTTAATAACAATAAAGCGATGTAAACTATTACTATTATTAAGGCCATTTCTCTTCGATTCATTACCAATCGATGAAGGATACTTAAGCCCCCCACCATAAATGGAAATAATAACATAGGGTAGATATCCACCAGCCAATTTAGCTGCCAAATTAAACCAATACTGGCAATGAGTAACAAGCTTGCACCCGCTTGACTGATACGGATTTTAGTAAATTCAAGCTGTAATCGTCCAGGAGAAAAGAGAACTGTTTGCCACCAACGGGCTAAAATCAGCAAAATAATCATCCCAAATAAAACAAAAAAAGTAAAGCCTCCTGTAGCAATAGCAGAAAGATGTTGGGCAAATTCTGCAGAGCAATCGGCGCTTAAATGGAAAGTTAAAGCCCAACCATTAGCCTGCAAATAATTGTGAATTAATCCTATCCATATTTGCCGAATATTCGGAAAAATAAGGTGCACCACAAAAACTGCCAAGACACCAATTACAGCAGCCGCTTCTAAAACCCATTGCCAAGAAGCGGTGTGGCGTAGGATTAAAGCGAATATAAACACTAAACCACATTGGATAAGTAGTAAATCAAACTGATAAAAAAAGCCAAAATGACGGGTTACTACCAATGCAATTGCGGGCAAAAGAACAAAAGCTAAAACGGCCAACCCCGCCTTATAGCCTTTTTGGAGAGTAACTAATCCCAAAATTAAAGTGGCAACGAATCCTATAGGCAGAAGAAAAGCTAATAATGAACAAGCCAGTGCAGCCATAGCTGCTCGAATGTTATCGGCCAATAAATATTTCCCCACGCTCTTCATTAAATTGCCCAAATTATTGCTCTCACCTGCCTGCTAATCCACAAGAGAGGAAGCTGAATTTCTCTTATCGATGCGTATCGCAATATGGCAACAAAGCCAAATAACGAGCCAGCTTAATAGCACGAGATAATTGGCGCTGATATTTAGCGCTTGTTCCGGTAATCCGACTCGGAACCATCCGACCGGATTCCATAATGTAATCTTTTAATGTGTAGATATCTTTATAATCGATTTCTTGAATATTTTTTGCTTTAAAAGCACAGAATTTTTTGCGACGAAATGACATATATTTCCTCTTAAGCTTCTTCGAATGTTTCAGCAGTCTCTTCAACGACAACTTTTGGTTTCTCTTTTTGAGACTTCCCTTTTTCAGCGCTTTGCATAATGGGTGAAGGCTCAGTAATAGCCTGATTACGCTTTAAAACTAAATTGCGAATTACCGCATCATTGTAACGAAAAGCATTTTTCAGCTCATCTAGAACAGCTTTATCGCACTCAATATTCATTAAAATATAATGAGCTTTATGTACTTTGTTAATAGAATAAGCTAATTGTTGACGTCCCCAGTCTTCTAAGCGATGGACCTTACCCCCGCCTTCTTTAATCATTGCCTGATAGCGCTCTACCATGGCCGGCACCTGCGTGCTTTGGTCGGGATGGACTAGAATCATGATTTCATAATGTCGCATTAGCGATTTTCTCTCGGTTTAACTAACTAATATTTAACAGCTACTTAACAGCCCCCTCTCCCCGAGGTTTGAATCGGTGGAGCAAGGAGTAAAAATGCGGTATTTTAACTAATCCCACAGAAGATATCAAATTCAATCCAAGGCGCCCGGAATTCCACCTAAAACTCTTGGCTTTGTGGGTTTTGAGCTAGAGTGGGAACCAACCTCTTAGAAATTCATGCTATGATTGAAACCATCATGAGGACAAAAAACTATGGTACTCACTGAAGACGCCGGTATTGGTAATTATCACATTCGAGCTTACGATGCTGAATCGGTTACGATTAACAAAACCCTCTATACATCAAGCTTGATTGTTTCCCCCTATAAGCTTATTCCTGACTGGGAACCAAAATCTTTAGAGGACTTAAAACCAGAACATTTTGAAGCTCTGTTATCTTTAAATCCCGAAGTGGTTATTTTTGGAACCGGAAAAAATTTATTTTTCCGCCTAAAGAAAAGCTCATGCCGCTTCTCCAAAAACGAATTGGGATTGAATCCATGGATACAGGCGGCGCTTGTCGAACCTATGCAGCGCTAATATCCGAAGGGCGAAAGATAGTGGCAGCATTAATTATAAATAATAATTCATGAAAAAATTAGTTATTGTAGGAGCTCAAATTAATTTGCTGGTTGGGGATATCGAAGGCAATACCCAACTCATCATCAATACAGCCAATCGGGCTTATCGCGAGAGCAAAGCAGATGTTGTATTATTTCCAGAATTAACCATCACAAGCTATCCACCCGAAGATTTGCTTTTTCGACCTGCACTTTATCAACGTGTGCATCAAGCACTTCAACGGATTGCTGAAGAAGTTAAACACACTACCATCGTCGTAGGATATCCGGATTTTCAAGAGAGTCATTATTATAACAAGGCGGCAGTAATCGCTGAGGGTAAAATAATGGCGACCTACGCAAAACACGCCCTGCCTAATTATCGAGTTTTCGACGAAAAAGGTTATTTTTCCTACGGAGATCAACCTTGTATCATCGAAGTTAAGGGAGTAAAAATTGGGCTATTAATTTGTGAAGATTTATGGTTGGAAAGCCCTTTAGAATATGCTATCAAGGCCGGAGCACAATTAATCGCCTGCATTAACGCTTCCCCTTTCGCTCAATATAAATCCCATCACCGACGCGATTTGTTAACGAAACGTACCCAGCAATATCGTATCCCTATTATTTATTTAAATTTAATTGGAGGACAAGATGAACTCGTTTTTGATGGCGGTTCAATGGTATTTAATCAAAATGGAGAGCGCGTTCAGCAAGGCACTTATTTCAAAGAAGAGTTGATGACTATTGAATTTAACCTCGAACACCCATTAGAGGTTTGCACCAAGCATCCTTTTCCGCCCGAATCACTGGATGAAGAGAAAATTTATAACGTTCTCGTATTAGGCGTTCGCGATTATATTAACAAAAACAATTTTCCTAGCGCCATCATTGGTCTTTCCGGAGGAGTGGATTCTGCTTTAACGCTAGCCATTGCTGTTGACGCCATCGGCCCATCACGCGTGAGTGGGGTTCTGATGCCATCCTATTTTACTTCTTCCATGAGCATTGAGGATGCAAAGATCGAAGCTCAAGCATTAAAAATTTCGACTTCCGTTATTGATATTAATTCCATATTCGAAGCTTTCCTTCGAAACCTTGCACCGGAGTTTGTAGGACTTCCCCGAGATGTTACTGAAGAAAATTTACAAGCACGTATTCGAGGCACATTATTGATGGCTCTTTCTAATAAAAAAGGAGCTATTGTATTAACCACCGGAAACAAAAGTGAAATGGCTGTCGGCTACGCTACTTTGTATGGTGATATGGCTGGAGGCTTCGGAGTCTTAAAAGATATTTATAAAACAATGGTATATCGCTTGTGTAAATACCGCAATACCATTTCGCCCGTCATTCCCGAGCGCGTTTTAACTCGGGCACCTTCTGCAGAATTAGCGCTTAATCAAAAAGATCAAGATACCTTACCACCTTACCCAGTGCTGGATGAAATTTTGGAACGTTATATTGAAAAAGATGAAGATCCGAACACAATCGCGGCTGCTGGTTTTGATATTAATATGGTTAAGAAAGTAGTCCGAATGATAAATTGTAATGAATATAAGCGCTACCAAGCACCGATTGGTATTCGCATTACGAGACGCGCTTTTGGAAAAGATCGGCGGTACCCAATCACCTCTGGTTTTCAAAAGATATTTAGAGCGTATTTTTGATTCGAGGTGTTGAGAAAAATCTCGCGAGAATTTCTCAGAAACCTCTAAAGCAACAGATAAACAAAACAATCGTTCATTGTTAAATTGTTTGCATTTAACTGCATCTTTTTCTGTCATGAGGATTATTTTGTCATCTCTAAATTGAAAATCCTTTTTCTGGTAAAAATAATGATCGGGAAATACGTGTTTTATTACTTTTGCTCCTAATAATTCAAGCTGATGAAAGAAACTTTGTGGATTCCCCAATCCAGCAACTGCATGGATAGTTTTCCCTTGTAATTCGTCAAAATTTATTTTTTTTCCGGATTTTTTAATTGATAAATTTTCACAGGACACAATTGCTTTGCAACAAAAAAATCTACAGTATTTAGCCGTGATTTGGGTTCGCGCAAAGGTCCTGCCGGCAAGCACAATCCATTTCCAAATTGACGATTCGAATCTATAACAGCGATTTCAATATCTCGTGATAGTGAATAATGCTGCAAACCATCATCGCTGATAACAATATTGCAACGGAAATTTTTCAATAAGTGTTCTATAGCAGCCGGTCGATTGACACCTACCACCATTGGGCAACCGGTTCTTGCTAGTAAAATAGCTTCATCACCAACCACACGAGGATTGCTATTGGGTGTGACAACTTGAGGCCGATTTTTGGTTTTTCCACCATAACCACGACTAACAAGTCCTGGTTGAAATCCCTGCTTTTTTAAGTAATTTACTAGCCAAATCGCTAAAGGAGTTTTCCCGCTCCCGCCCACAGTGACGTTGCCTATCACAATGATCGGTGTCGAAAATTGTCGATTTTTTTAAGCCCAAGGGCATAGGCTGACCTTCGGAGAGCGACAGCCAGTCGGTACAACAAAGAAAAAGGAATTAAAAGGCGACTTATCCAAGAGCGTGGTTGGTACCAAACTGCGGCGCTGTTATCATTATGGACCCTCAGCGGCAACCCCAACGGGTTTTTCTGAGAATTGCATCCGATACAATTCTGCATAAATTCCCTTTAAAGCCAACAGTTGCTGATGAGTTCCTTTTTCTACAATGCGTCCCCCCTCCATCATAATAATCCAATCCACCTTCTCAATGGTAGACAATCGATGTGCAATTATTAACGTAGTCCGTTGGTACATTAGGTTTTCCAACGCTGCTTGGATATGTCTTTCTGCGTGGGTATCTAACGCAGACGTTGCTTCATCGAGAATAAGAATCGGAGAATTTTTAAACAAAGCACGAGCTATAGCAATCCGTTGACACTGACCTCCAGAAAGAAGAACACCATTTTCTCCTACAACGGTGTTTAAGCCCTCAGGTAATTGATCGATAAATTCCATCGTATGGGCCGCTCGAGCTGCTTCTATAATTTTTCTCTTATCGATACCTCCTACTTGACCATAAGCAATATTATTTAAAATAGTGTCGTTAAATAAGATGGTGTTCTGAGACACTAAAGCAAATTGATTGCGCAATTCTTGCAAATGAAATTCTTTAATATTAATGCCATCAATTTTAATAATGCCTGACGAAATTTCATAAAATCGCGGTAATAAATTAATTAGCGTAGACTTCCCAGCGCCCGATCGACCAACTAATGCAACTGTTTGTCCTGCCTCAACAGTCAAATTAATATCTGAAAGGATAGGTTTTTGACTCTTATCATAGCTAAAAGAGACATGAGAATATCCTATGGTACCCTTTGCTCTTAATAAATGGCGGCTTCCCTTGTCCTTTTCGATGTCTTCATCTAACAGTTTGAAGATACTTTCCGCACCGGCAATACCTTTTTGGATGTAACTATTAACCATAGTGAGTCGGCGTACGGGTCGAAGCATCATGATCATTGCAGAAACCACAGAAACAAAGCTACCGGCAGTTACATGCAAAGAAGGCTGAGTAGCAAAAAATAAAATGAGAGCAATCGGGATGGCAATGAGTAATTGCACTAATGAAGTACTGACACTATTAGTAACTACGACTTTCAATTCGCGCTGTTGATTTGCCTTAGTGGCACTGCGGAATTTTTCATTTTCATAAGTTTGTCCGCCAAAAAGACGAACTACTTTATAAGCTTCTATGGCCTCACTTGCAATATGCGTAACTTCGCCCACAGATCGTTGTACACTGGTACTCAATCGGCGTAACCGTGCGCTGCAAATTTTCATTACCCAGGCAATAATCGGAGTAATTATCAAAAAAAATAACGTTAATTCCCAATTGACTAAAAACATCACCGTCAACAAGCCAATTACTAAGGAGGATTCTTGGAGTGTGATTACTAGAGCATCAGAACTGGCTTGAGCAACCTGCTCTACATTGTAGATCACTGTAGATAATAAATAACCCGAACTGTGCTGATCATAAAATTTGGCAGGTAAGCGTAATAAATGACTGAAAATCATACGTCTAAAATCCATTACAATGTTACGAGCCACTCGATTAATAAAATAAGTCGACAAAAATCTTGCCATCCCTCGAAATAAGAAAATTAACACGATGATTAAAGGAAGCCAGCGAATAAAACTGACGTCACGGACAATAAATCCATGATTAATAATCGGTTTTATTAACCAAGCAAATCCAGCATCCATTAGCGAGACTACTATCGTACCGATAATCCCAAAAATAAAGATTGTCCAATATCGTTTAGTGGCTTTCAAAAGACGTCCATAGGTTTTAACGCCTTCTGGTTTAACTTTTTTCATCAATAGCTTGAAGGCCCCCCTTGCTAAAATAACGCCGCTCATAAGCGGCCCAGATGAGCATTTTATCCTCTGAGGAAAGCCGGATGCAAATAGCACCATTTTTGGCAGTATTTAAACCCTTGGCTCCTTTCCTTTTATATCATTCTACTACCGGATAACTCGGGAAATGATAACGATTATAATAGCCCGTTGGAAAAAGAATATATTTAGGGTGGACGCCATAAACAAAAGGTTCTGAAGAAGTGCTACTTCCATAGTGTGGAGCAATCAGCAATGTAGCTCGCAAATTGGGCTCCTTTATAAAGGAGCCACTTTTTTGGGGATTTCTCAATATCACCGGGTAATAAAATTGCCTACTGGTGCACCTGAATTCGCAACACACACGAGCTGTTGTTACCTTGGTACGTAGCCTCTTTTTCTGGTGATAAGAAACTAAAACGAACACCATCCCATATCCATTTTCTCCCACATAAAAAGGTCTCTCCGCCAAGGCCTTGAGGAAACGATTCGCTACATTGCTTAAAATAAGCGGCATAGACATTTGATTTAGCATTGATTCTGCTCCGCCAATATGATCATTATCGCCATGGCTGATTATCATGCCGTCAATGTGGTGAATGTGGTGAATGTGGTGGGTACGCGAATGAAAGCAAAATCTCGACACCCACATCAAACCCACCTGGATATTTGGGTCCGGCATCATAGATTAGAACATGATGAGCCGTCCTAATGACCATGGACAATCCTTGTCCAACGTCTAAAAGAGTCAGCCAAAGATCACCTCTTAATGCCTAAGAATACCGAGGAAAAATCAAAGGCAAACCACACAATAATCTTACTCATCGCTCCAGCCAATGTTTCGGAAGCAACAGTATCATCGCACTAAAAAGGGTAATTAATGCCACAGGCAATGAGGCAGGCTGATTCCAAATCTTATGAGGCAAAGAGGAATAACCATTTCAAATATCTCTTAAAGACGACTTACAAAAAAAGCAACACAATGAAAGCACGACTCGTCCAACATATTAACAGCTAACCATATCCAATTGCGGAAATTACACAAAGGGGAACGAGAATCACTTCAATCCAAAGAATAGCAATTAAATTTGCTACAAGAGCGACCAAGGGCAACTGTTGAAAAAATAAAGTCAAAGACATTAACCCTATAAAAACCACCCACTCCATTCAAAGCCATTGAGTAAAACGAGATTTGTGAAGCTCGGCATGGAATCACATATAAGCAATAGCGGCAACTACTGTAAAACTCAGCTAAAAACTAGCTGAAAACGAACTAAAAGGTTCCTAGATAATAATCATTGAAAATGCTGACAATAATCTGTAGCGTATTGATACTAGACTATGACAAAACGATCCCAACATAAATATCACAATCATAATAACTGCTCGTTATAACTGCTCGTTGAGTGGGAAGAGAAAATCTAGCTAATAATCGGTATGAAATAGCTCCCACTACAGCTGCACCAACCCCTGCCTTGGCAGCAGGAGAACGTAATAACAAAAAAGGAAAAGGAAAGCGCTGCCAAATAAATCCTCGTTAAAAAATAAATAACAGCGACAATAAATCCCACATGCAAACCTGAAATAGCTACTAAATGACTGGTACCTGTATTTTAAAAGATTCACCATTGAAAACTCTGTAAAAGACTTCAAGAACCCACTGTCAGCGCCGAAAGGAGGGCCACTAATTCAGGGTTCTTAACCCCTTTTTGAATGGCGGTTTAAGCAGACTGGCGCAAATAACTCATAGGTTCTTCCCACGGTGATCACTTTAATAATTTAAATGGCATCCGATTAATCATCGAACCGGTTGCCCGAACGCTGTTAATAAACAACCATCGTTAATAACAACCATCGTTAATAATTAAATCCTCCAGGATTGGAGAGCCCATCGGGAGGCTCTAATTTCACTACCAAGCACCAACAGTCATCTACTCTTAAAAGTAAGATGCTTTCCGTACCAATTCAAGCGAATGAGAGATGATTGTTTTTTGTGATTTAATGAATTTAATAAAAAAATTGAATTGAATTTCTAACGTATTCTCTTGAGGCAAACCATGAATTCGACCATTTATAACGATGGCAAGTGCCATGCCATTATTTGTTTTACTTAATAAGCCGACCATACAAATCCCACGTAACAAGTAAATAATCCAATTCTAAGCAAATTTTTAGGTAATACCGCAATAAAAAAACTTGCGCAAAAATTTGCACAAAGAAGTAAATAAAAACACTCCCTATCAGTCGGTAATTCTCCTGAATAAAACAAAAATAAAATACCAATGCAAAAAAACAACCAGGGATATGATAAAACCTAAATCTCGATTCATTTGGAAAGTAAATCATGAAGGAATCGATGGAGATATACCGTAATTTATCGAGGAATAAATTTATATTAAATAACTCTGAGAAGCAGATTATGCTTTCAGAAAAGTCAGTAGGGTAAGTAAGTATTCACAAATTCTAGCATACGAGAGAACTGGTAGGGGAAATGAGGTCGGCGGCCTCTTCGTAACACGTCTTTGATCTTGATGACTCGTCTTTAGAAGCGAATAAAGAATATCGCTTTGTCGTGCCTCTTTTACGAGTTTTCCTTCAGGATCGAGTTGATGAGTCGAATGGCGATAAAGTTCTTGTAATTCATTGATAAATAAAGAATCAAAAACTTCCTGGACTTCACGGATTTGGTTAATTTCCTCCGTAGGCGGTTGGCTAAAATATAAAAATAACTCTTCTTCAATATCTTCTCACTTGGATTTTTCAATAAAAGCTTTAATTTTGTTCTTTTGACTTACGCGATAAAAGAATTTATTTTCTGATTAGAAATAATCGTACCAATCACAGCTGCTCGGAGTTTTTTGCCATCGTTTCCCGCTTTAACTATAGGATGTTCGTATTCGCCTAATTCTTTCAGCCCTTTTTGGATGGGAAAATCCATGTACTAGCTTGTTGCATATTTTGATAGGCTACGCCCGCTTTGCTGTCGCTGGAGGTGGCCGAAGGATCTCACAATTGTGCAATTACTCCACGGCCGGAGCTGAAAGTTATAATACTCACTCATCAATGATTAGCGGCGGCGAGAGGAGTGAGCACTTTTACTTCTCTTAAAATTTTCTTCTCTGCCAAGGCTTGGGTGAGCTCCTCAAACTGACGCTGATAGGGAACCGGAGAAGAAATATCTTGAGCAGGAAGTACATAAGTCCACGAGCGGCTTATTTCTTTTGGTTCAGTAAGGTACTTTCCTAAAACATGCTGTATATCTATAAATCCGTACCCCATATATTGTAGGGGGGGGAGCCCTCAGCAGCATTTAATATTTCAGCTATCCCTGATGGGGGGGGTGAATAGCATATAATTCTGAGAGAGCACCTCGTTTTTCTACAGCATTGCACAAACGCTTTTTCCAATTTAATAAGGCTTCATTAAGAAGGCTTCATTAAGGATTCATTAATTATCGGTCTTTCAAGATTTAAACGAGAACTCTCTATTGCCGTGCTAATAGTACCAACAATTCTCACCAGCTCCTGCTTTTCCTCTTTAAAAAGATTCATTAGGATGATAGCGTGGTTTTTCGCAAAATCTAAAATGAGGGAAATCTAAAATGAGGGATCTAATAGCATCCATTTTTTCTTAGCCGAAAGAAAAATCTTTAAATATATCAGCCAAAATCGATTCATTTTTAGTTTGCTCACTTTTATTCAATGGCATTGTATTTTCTCGATTGGGAATATATCGTGCCCTTTTTTCTGTAAAAAGTGAATAAAGTGAATGTCGCTATAGTTATTAAACGAATTGCTTTAGTGGCTCATGATCGCATGAAAAAAGGATTAGTGGCATAGGTAGAGAAATACGAAAAAACTTTAAAAAACATACACTTTTGACCACAGGTTCTACCGGACGCCTCATGAAACCCTCCTAGGCATGACAATCCACAAGTTGGAAAGTATGGTCTTTTAGGAGGAGATCTCCAAATCGGAGCTGAAATCGTCAATAAGCACGTCGATATTTTAATTTTATTTTGGGACCCCTTGGTTGGAAGCTCAGCCGGATGATCATGATATTCGCGCATTATTACGAATAGCTGTCGTATGGAATATTCCGATAGCGTGCAACCTTTCAACCGCCCATTTATTTATAACCTCGACTTTGCTCGATAGCGACTACCAACGGGAACTTCCCAATTATAAAAGTTATCACAACCGCCCTATCTCGTTCGTAACCCCGTCAACCTGTTTCATGCTAAGGCGGACTCGACCTTGTCTATCAATTTCAATGACTTTAACACGAACGATTTGACCTTCTTGAAGATAATCTCGTACGTTTTCCACACGCTCCTGAGCGATCTGGGAGATATGTACAAGCCCCTGATAATTTTGAAAAATTTGAACTACTGCACCGAAATCTAAGATCTTAACGACCGGGCCTTCATACATTTTGCCCAGCTCCACCTCGGCCGTTAATTTTTCGATCCGTCTTTTCGCAGCTTCACCCTCTTCCGTGGAATGAGCAGCAATTTTAATTGTACCGTCATCAGCAATATCGATAGCACAATTCGTTGCTTCGGTAATTTCTCGAATCATTACCCCACCCTTTCCAATGACATCACGAATTTTTTCGGGGTTGATTTTCATCGTAATGTAGCGCGGAGCCAATTGAGAAACTTGAGAGCGAGGTTGGGCAATAGCTTCATTCATTATAGTAAGAATATGCAGACGACCCTTCTTTGCTTGATCGAGAGCTCGTTCCATAATTTCTTTAGTGATTCCTTCGATTTTGATATCCATTTGTAATGCTGTCACACCTTTTTCCGAACCAGCCACTTTAAAATCCATATCACCCAAATGATCTTCATCACCGAGAATATCGGAGAGGATTGCGTATTTCTTACCTTCCTTAATTAATCCCATAGCAATACCCGCGACAGGTGCTTTTGTGGGCACTCCCGCATCCATGAGTGCCAAACTACTCCCGCATACGCTTGCCATAGAACTAGAACCATTCGATTCAAGGATCTCAGAAACTACGCGAATCACATAGGGGAATTCCGCTAAAGTGGGAACCACCGGCATGATTGCTCGTTTGGCTAAACGTCCATGGCCGATTTCTCGGCGTTTAGGGCCACTCATAAAACCAACTTCACCGACACAAAAAGCTGGGAAATTATAGTGAAAGATAAAATCTTCCCGCCGCCGATCACCATCCAAGTCATCTATCATCTGTGCATCCCGCTCAGTCCCTAAGGTGGTAACCACCAAAGCTTGGGTCTCGCCTCGAGTGAATAAAGCGGAACCATGAGAACACGGAAGAACACCTACTTGAATAGTAATAGGCCGCACGGTTTCGGTATCGCGCCCATCAATTCGGGATTGGCCGGATAAAATTTGATTACGAACAACCCGGCGTTCCAAATCATCGAAGATGGCGGTTATTTCATGCAAATTAGGGAAATTTTCATTCTCATTTTCTGACGTAAATCCTCCTAAGAGGTCGTCTCGAATGGCTTGAATTCGATTTTGTCGAGCCGTCTTTTCTACAATGCGATAGGCTTCTTGAAGAGCAGCTTCGGCCTTTTGAGCTACTAAAGTTTCTAACTCTCTATTGGACTCAGGCGGCTGCCACTCCCATCGAGGAGTACTACCCGATTTTCTAACAAACTCTTCAATCGCCTTAATAGCGGCTTTCATGGCATTGTGCCCGTGAAGCACAGCTCCAAGCATAGTTGATTCTGGCAATTCTTGAGCCTCTGATTCGACCATCAACACCGCATCACGTGTTCCAGCGATAACCAAATCCAGCTGTGACCCCTTTAATTCTTCTAAAGAAGGATTTAAAAGATATTCACCTTCTCGATAACCTACTCGCGCGGCACCTAAAGGACCGTTAAAGGGAATACCTGACACGCCCATAGCTGCCGAAGCACCTAAAATAGCGGGAATATCTGTGGGCACTTCCAAATCTACAGAAAGTACGGTGGCAATAATTTGAACCTCGTTGGTAAAACCTTTAGGAAATAGAGGCCGTAAGGGTCTGTCGATTAACCGAGAAGTTAGGGTCTCTTTTTCGGTGGGGCGCCCTTCACGTTTAAAATAGCCCCCCGGGATTTTCCCCGCAGCATAGGTTTTTTCTTGATAATTGACAGTTAAAGGCAAAAAGTCACACCCTTCCTCAACATCTTTCTGAGCAACTACTGTAACCAGGACAACAGTGTCGCCCATTCGAACCATCACTGCACCCGTCGCTTTACGCGCTATTTCTCCTGTTTCAAATGTAACATCGTGTTTACCATACTGGAAAGTCTTACTAATTTTTGTCATGTTTTTCCTTTAATTATGATCGCAATCCTAATCGTTCAATGAGTTTGCGATATCGCTCTATGTCAGTTTTCTTCAAATAATTGAGGATCTTTCGCCGTTGACTTACCATCCACAACAAACCTCGGCGCGAATGATGATCTTTATTATGGGTTTTAAAATGCTCAGTAAGCTTCGTAATTTTAGCGGTTAGAATAGCTACTTGAACTTCGGGAGAACCTGTATCGTTATTATCTCGTTGATGTTCCTTTAAGATTTCAGCTGTTTCTGTAGATGTTAATGACATATTTACCTCTTTTGTTAGTAAAAGAATATCCACTGTCATTTGCAGACATCGCAGGCTCAAAAAAGCACGGCATTATACCTTGGTAGAGGATCCGACGCAAATAGTGGTTTAGTTCCCGGCCACGCTCTTAGTTAGTGATTTTTCCAAAGAACATCACAACTTTTTGCCAAGAGAGTTACTTAAAGAGAAGAACTTCTGCGAAGACTGTTTTTTTCTAGAAGATTTAATAGCTAACGGACCAAATTAAAGGAGGCAATTGATTGACGGGCAATTACAATTAAAATAGTTGCCATGAGAGTAATCTGGGGGATACTAATAGTAAAATGAAAAACTAAAGTTAACGCCAAAGCCTTATTAAGCAATACATGAAGATAATTAATGAGGTAATAAATAATGGCTGCCTCTCATAAATCCCAATACTAGCCAATGAATAAGGGATAGCAAAAGATAAAGTGATCGTAAATAAAACGAAAATGGCACCGTTCGCTTTTATATCATGTAAAGGTAAGTTTAAAGTAAAAAAGAACTCATATATTGACAGCAAACTTACCCATATAGATTACAGATAGAAGGAAAATTCGTAATTTTTGTTGTGCTTTGAATACCCCCTCCCCCTCAATAGCGATTAATAGGGGTTTAATCCGCCTCGCTCCATGCCTCATACGAGATATATTTTTTTTAAAAGCTATCCTTCACAATGCAATAGTGGTAAAAAAACCATAAACTATAATTAAATACTACAATTAAAAAGTGCTATTAATTAAGTAGATCACGTTGACCTCTAATCCATATTGGACGCTGAATAAAGCAACAGCTTCTAAAATAAGGAGCATAATTAAATCAAAATAGCGTTCCATCAGCGTAGCCGCTAAAGTGTAGCTCATTTCAATCTCATAAAATCGTTTCACAAAATAAATTTTCAATATATCTCCTATATCTCCTAAACGGAATGGCAAGATATTATGAAGTCCACAACCAATGCTCACAATGTAAAATGCTTTACGAAAAGAAACACTCATTAATAAAGAAAGCCGCACACCTTATACTCATCAGTATAAAAAATAAAAAAGAAAAATAGCAATGAATGTTGCGTTGCAGCCGAGGTAGAGCAAATAGATATAGAACAAGATTAAAACATATTCATATTAACAAGCGGTATAGTTTGGCAAGGTCCTGTCATGAATGACATCCATATTTTCATCCAATAAATATTCTAGGATACTTCAATAAAAACAGAAATTTTTAGCGCTTTTTTAAACCAAGCATCGATCGGTTCAAAGGTTAATCATTGAAACGTCTATACATACTCTGAAGTAAGTAATTCCGATAGATAGGCCCGCAAGGGCTCTTTAAATTCATTACGTTCCAAGGCATAAGCAATAGTTGCTTGAAGAAATCCTAAGCGGCTGCCACAATCATAACGACGTCCTTCAAAAGGGTAAGCAATAACTAGTTCTTCTTGTATAAGCTTTACAATAGCATCCGTAAGCTGAATTTCTCCTCCAATTCCATGTTCAATTATATCTAAGTATTTAAAAATACCGGGGGATAAGATATAACGTCCTGTGATCGCCAAATCAGAGGGAGCACTTCTTATAGGGGGCTTCTCGATCATTCCCGTGATTCGCTTTACTCCTTGATCCTCCCTCACTGAAACAATCCCATATTTGTCCACTTCTTCAGCCTCTACATGCTCAACAGCAATGACATTCGCGTCATATTTTTTGTAAATGTTGGTCATTAATTGAAGACAGCTCTTTTCCCCACAATCAATAATATCGTCAGGTAACAATACCGCAAAATGCTGATCTCCCACCACGTGACGGGCCGATAGGACAGCATCTCCTAACCCTAAAGGATGGGATTGGCGCACATAACTTACACTCGCCTCTTTGGGCAAAATATTTTGAACTAATTTTAATGCGTTAAATTTCCTCTCCGATTGTAAGCGCATTTCCAATTCATAATTGCTATCAAAATAGTCTTCAATAGCACGCTTACTACTGCTTGTCACAAATACTAAATGAGTAATTCCTGCTCCGATCGCTTCTTCTACGGCATATTGGATAATAGGTTTATCTACAATCGGTAGCATCTCCTTTGGACCGGCTTTTGTTACTGGCAAAAAACGAGTTCCCAAACCTGCTACAGGAAAAACAGCCGTAGTGATCTTTTTCATGAAACAGTTTCCGTGTTTTTATTTTTATTCATCGCATATTTTTATTTTTATTCATCGCATAATTAATTAAATGCGTCGTAGAGCTATCAAAATACAAAGAATCGATTTTTCCTTCAAAAGATGCCAAAATATCCTCCGCTAAACGCTTCCCCTGCTCTACCCCCCACTGATCAAAAGCATTAATATTCCAAATTTCACTTTGAACATACACTTTATGTTCGTACAAAGCTAACAAAGAACCTAATGTATAGGGCGTTAACTTTTCCATAACAATAGTATTGCTAGGATTATTTCCTCTGATTTCACGCTGAGAAGCAAGTTTTTCGGCCTCTTGAGTATTAAAACCCTGAGCGATTAAATGGGTAATCAGTGTTTTTTTATCATATCCTCGCATCAAAGTTTCACTTTGTCCCAAACAATTGGCAAGCAAAGAAAATTGGCAACCCGCTTCATTATTCCGCTTGAGTACCGCAATAAAATCAATAGGAACTCTTAAAGTTCCTTGCATAAAGAGTTGGTGAAAACTGTGCTGGCTATCTGTCCCAACCCCTCCCCAAACTACAGGACCTGTATCGTAATTAACAGGCGACCCATCTATTTGAACGCTTTTCCCTTGGCTTTCCATATGCAACTGTTTGAGATAATTCAGCAAATAATACAACCGTTGGCTATAAGAAATAATCGCTTGAGTTTGATTACCAAAAAAATTAATGTACCAAATAGAGAGTAATGCTAATAAAACAGGCATATTTTTAAGGAATTCAGCACTCCGAAAATGTTTATCCATTGCATGAGCGCCTGACAAAAACTTGTAAAAATTTTCCCAACCAATTGCCATTGCTACACAGAGTCCCGCCGACGACCAAACGGAAAATCGCCCTCCAACCCAAGGCCACATAATAAAAACATTCTCTGTTGGGACATTTAACTCATACGCTTTACCTGGAGCTGCTGTTGCTGCCATAAAATGAGGACGTATTAATTTTTCCTCTTTCGCAGCTTGCATGAGCCATCGCTTAGCCCGTGAGGTATTTTCTAAAGTTTCTTTTGTTGTTAAAGACTTTGAGGTGATAATAAAGAGCGTCGTTTCCGGATTAAGGCGTTGCAAAACTTCTTCCGCATTAGTTGCATCTAAATTAGAAATAAAATGACAACGCAAAGTAGATTTTGTATAATGCTTAAGCGCATAATAAATCATCTGCTGACCTAAAAAGGAGCCTCCCATTCCAATATTAACAATATCGATAATAGGTTTCCCCGTAAATCCTTTGTAATCTCCTTCCCGAATTCGCTCTGAAATTTTTTAAGTTTTTCCCAAGAAGCTTTGACTTCCGCAGTGAAATTTCTACCTTCCAAGTTTATAGGGAAAAGATCGAGGTTACGTAGGGCTGGGTGAACCACTGATATTTGCATCGAACCTTTTCTTAATTTTCCCTCAAAAAGAGATTCCATCTGATTCCGAAGGCCACGCGCTTCAGCAAGCTTACCAAACAAATGTAGGGTTTCTTCATCAATTCTATTTTTAGAATAATCTAAATAGAGACCTGCCGCTTCTAAACTTAAATTTTCACCACGGTGCGGATCGTTAGCAAACATGTCGCGCATATGAGTTTTTGCTAATTTCGCAAATTTTAATTTTAACATTTTCCACTCAGGCATATCCGTTAATCGCTTCATAAAATTACCCTATCGTGAGATGCTCCCAAAATCAATAACTACCGCAAACAAATAAGGTTCATAAGTCCCAATTTTTTGCATATGTATCAGGCATTTTAATTGTTGGTCATTTAATATAATGGCATTTCCAAGCAACTGCTTCTGGACAACCTACAAGGAAGTTATCTTCTCGTTTACACATACTTACAAAATTAGCCGCCTCAAGAAGTACTCCATGAACGCCGGCATCAAACCATCGAACTTAGGACGGCAGAGGAATAATATTTAAATTCTTACTTTCTAAATAAAGCTGATTTAAATCAGCTACAGTAAATTTTTCACGATCTTCCATTTTGACTGAACGAATAAGCTTAAAAACATTAGAATCGTAAAAATAAATACCCGTTATAGGATGTTTCGAATTACTATTAAGGGGTTTCTCAATTAATTTTTCGGATTAATCTTCAAATAAAATTCAACAACCTCATAGCGTTGAGTTTCCTTAACAAGGCAGGTAAAAATGCTTGCTTTTAGTAAACTCAACTGGGTTTGAGTTAATAAATGAGATGGCGCATGGCCGCAAAAAATATTGTCGTCTAATATCAAACACAAAGGTTGCTTATCAACGAATTCTTCCGCTAAAAGAAAATTCTCGACAATATTTACGGGTTTAGGTTGGGTCTTATATAAATTCGAAGTCCCCACTGAGAGCCATCTTCTAATATTTTTTGATAATAGCCTATTTCATGAGGGTGGGGAATCACCAGAATTTCCCGGATTCCCGCTCTTATCAATATCGTTAGAGGATATCAATATCGTTAGAGGATAATAGATCATCGGTTTGTTATAAACAGGCAGTAAATGTTTACTCACCGCCCTAGTCATAGGGTAGAGCCAAGTTCCATAACCACCTGCCAAAAAATTCCGCGCATAGCCGACCTCTCGTGATTCCTTCATTTAGGCGACAAACGAAGCGCTCGATCGAGACGAATAACGTTGCCGTTTTTCAAATAGGGATTCCGAATAATTTCCCTAACGAGCTGTGCATATTCAGCCGGAAGGCCCAAACGAGGAGGAAATGGAACAGATACAGCTAAAGCTTTCTTGTAACCTCGATAAGCATATTTTCCATCATTGGCGTAGCAATAACGCCGGGTGCAATTGCCATAACTCGTATTCCGTATTTGCTAAATTCACGAGCTGTGGATAAAGTCAAATGATACAACATTTCCTTTAAAAGCACTGTAAGCTATCTGGCCGATTTAACCTTCGTACGCGGGCTATATAATATGGAAGCCGTATTGATAATGACCCAGCCGTTCGTCCTCTTTATTGAGAACCTTCTGTTTCATCATTTGTTCAGCACATAATCGCAATATCTTAAACGTGCCGATGAGATTAACCTCGATTACTCGCTGAAAATTCTCTAAGGGGATAGCTCCCTCGCGAGTAACAATACGAAAAGCAGCTGCAATGCCTACATAGTTAATGCAGATAGTAATGCTCGAAATTCGTTAATCACTGCTTCGATTGCTTGTTTCGTGCTTTGGGCATGACTCACATCACATTCGATTGCCAATCCGTTTAACTCATCGGCCAGTACTTTTGCACGATTAAATTGTTTATCTAGCAAGGCTATTTTCGCTCTTTGCTGATATAAAAAGCGAGCCGTTTCCGCACTAATCCCAGAGCCGCTTCCTGTAATTACTACCACCTGATTTTTTATTTCTATTTCAGTCCCTTGCAATTATACCCAATCACTTACTTTTGAGAGATTTAAATTGGTCTTGTTGGGCAAGTCCAATCGCATAATAATCAACCCCCCACTTCGAAACTTGCTCAAGCTGATAAAGATTGCGACCATCAAAAATTGCAGGATAGCGTAATTTATGTTTGATACGAGCAAAATTAGGATTCTTGAATTCATCCCACTCCGTTACAATAACTAAAACATCGGCATTGTCCAGCGCTGCATAAGCATCTTGACATAATTTCAAACGAGCAGATTCTCCATAGATCTGCCGAATATTTTCCATAGCTAATGGGTCATAAGCTTGAACTCGAACCTCTGCGGACCACAAACTTTCCATTAATTTTCGACTCGATGCGGAACGAACATCATCGGTGCCCGGTTTGAATGCTAATCCCCAAAGTGCCACAACTTTACCTTGCAATTTGTCTTTAAAATAACGACAGATTTTTTCATACAAAATTAATTTTTGGCGTTCGTTAATTTTAAGCACAGAATCAATAAGTGAGGCCCGAATAGCAGCGGATTTCGCAATTTTTTGTAAAGCCAGTAAGTCTTTCGGAAAACAGGAACCACCAAAACCGCACCCAGGATTTAAAAATTTTGGGTTAATTCGAGAATCCAATCCCAAGACTGTTCTTACTTTTTCGATATTTGCATTGAAATATTCTGAAAAATAACTGATCTCATTAATGAAACTAATTTTCGTTGCTAAAAAAGCATTTGACACATATTTTGCAAGTTCAGCAGAGCGTTGATCCATCACTACAAAAAGCCGACCATTTTCGATCAAGGGCCTATAAAGCTCTCTCATTTGGCTAGCTGCTCGCTCGTTACTAACCCCCACAACTATTCGATCGGGTTCCAGAAAATCCTTAACTGCTGTTCCTTCTTTCAAAAATTCAGGATTAGAAACAACATCGAATTCAATAGCGAGTCTTCTTTTTTGAAGGCCCTTAGCAATTTGCTGAAGGATGCGATCGGCCGTACCTACTGACACCGTCGACTTCATTACTATCACAGCATAATCAGATAAATGGCCACTCAAATTTTGCACGACTTGATTGACAAATCGCATATCCACTCCTCCATCTCCCATCGAGGGGGTACCAACAGCAATAATTTGGATAACCCCATGCTTGACAGCTTCTTCGGAATGGCTGGTAAAAAATATTCGTTGCAACTTTAAATTTTTAATTAATAAATCATCTAGATTCTGCTCATATAAAGGAGAAAGACCTTGTTTAAGTTGAGCGATTTTCTTTTCATCCACATCACAACAACAAACTTCATGCCCAAGATCTGCCAGGCAAACAGCACTAACTAAACCAACGTAGCCTGCTCCATAAACGCTTACTTTCATTAAGACGCTCCTAAAAATGAATTGCTGTTTCTTAAGAACTTGCGATACAATCCGACAACATGAGTGAGATCACAAGGAAAATTTCCATCATTGGCCTTGGATATGTGGGCCTTCCTGTCGCTGTAGCTTTCGGCCGTACACAGCATGTTATTGCTTACGACAAGAATTCTGCCCGCATTCACGCTCTTAAACAAGGTTATGATGCATGTGACGAGGTAGATTCACAACAATTACGCAACTGTCAATTGCATTTTACTAATAATCCTGATGATCTCGCCGAGACGGATTTTTATATCGTTGCTGTACCTACTCCTATTAATCGCTCAAATCATCCTGATTTAAGTTTGCTCTTAAATGCATCGGAAACCATCGGTCAGTATTTGAAACGGGGCGATATTGTGGTTTTTGAATCAACTGTTTATCCTGGCGCTACCGAAGACGATTGTGCACCCGTACTTGAAGCTGTTTCAGGATTAAAATTCGGTACGGATTTCACTCTCGGCTATTCCCCTGAGCGAATCAATCCCAGTGATAAAACACATCGTTTTGAAACAATTACTAAAGTAGTTTCAGGTTCTGATCCGCAAACACTGGATATCGTTGCCCACGTCTATGGAAATGTGGTAACAGCAGGCATTTACCGAGCTCCTAATATTCGAACGGCCGAGGCCGCTAAAATAATTGAAAATACCCAACGTGATTTGAATATAGCTTTAATGAACGAGCTAGCAATTATATTTCAACGGATGAACATAGATACCCAAGAAGTGTTGGCTGCCGCTCAAACGAAGTGGAACTTTTTACCCTTCAGACCAGGATTGGTGGGGGGACATTGTATTGGCGTCGACCCTTATTACCTCACCTACCAAGCACAACGTTACGGTTACCAGCCTGAAGTTATCTTGCTGGTCGGCGCATTAACGATAACATGGGGAAATATGTGGCGAAAGAGACTATTAAACAAATGATTCACGCTGGCTACACTATTAAAGACGCTACAGTTGCTATCTTGGGCCTCACTTTCAAAGAAAACTGTCCTGACCTTCGAAATTCAAAGGTAGTTGATATTATCCATGAGCTATCGGATTATGGCGTTAAATGTATAGTTCACGATCCCATCGCTGATCCTGAAGAAGCTAAAAGACTTTACGATATCGAATTGAAGCCATGGGAAGATATTTCAAACGTTGATTCTATTATCGTTGCTGTGGCCCACGATCAATTTCGACGCTTTAGCCTGGAAGCGTATCATGCCAAACTGGCAGATCATTCACTTATTGTTGATGTTAAAGGATTGCTCAACTTCAAAGAATGCAAAGGGAATGGCATTACTTTGTGGAAGCTTTAGGTGCAAATACTCGTCACCGGTTGCGCAGGCTTCATTGGCTTTCATTTAACCAAGCGCTTATTGGAACAATATGAGGCTGTTACCGGACTGGATAATCTAAACTCCTATTACGATGTTAAATTAAAAGAAGCTCGTTTAACTGAATTAAAAAACTTCCCTCACTTTAATTTCGTTAAATTAGATCTTGCGGACCGTCCTGGCATATCCGATTTATTTCAACAGCAAACCTTTGATCGTGTAGTCCATCTCGCTGCTCAAGCAGGCGTTCGTTACTCCATTACAAACCCTTATGCTTATGTCGATGCTAATTTAGTAGGTTTTGCACACATTTTGGAAGGATGCCGTTATCAATCCGTTAAACATCTTGTCTTTGCTTCTTCCAGTTCCGTATATGGTGCAAATCAAAAATACCCTTTTTCAGAAAGTGATAATGTGGATCACCCCATTGCTTTGTATGCGGCATCAAAAAAAGCCAATGAATTAATGGCCCACAGTTATGCTCATTTATTTCATCTTCCTTGTACTGGGCTTCGTTTTTTTACGGTCTATGGTCCTTGGGGGCGGCCGGATATGGCCTTATTCAAATTTACCCGTCGCCTATTAGCTGATGAACCAATCGATGTTTATAACCAAGGAAATATGCTGCGGGATTTTACCTACATCGATGATATTATCGAAGGTATTCTTTTTACTTTAAATCGGGAGCCTAAACCGGATCTCACATGGACAGGTAACCCCGCAAAGAGCAAAGCTCCTTATCGAATTTATAATATTGGTAGCAATAATCCGATTCCTTTATTAGATTTCATCGCAGTTTTAGAAAAAGTTCTTAACAAAAAAGCCATTAAAAATTTTCTACCCATTCAGCCCGGTGATGTTCCCCAGACCTATGCCGATATTTCTCTTTTCGAAAATGATTTTTGCTACCGACCGAAAACCCCTTTATTGGAAGGGATCAAAAATTTTATTGATTGGTATTTAGAGTTTTATGGCATTGCTGTCCACTAAGTTCTTCGTATAAATTCAAAGTATGTTGAATAATTCGTTTCAATTCGTGTTCCTTTTCCACCATTGCCCGCCCTTTAAAACCCATTTCTTTTCGAAGCGATGGATTTTGAATTAAGGTTTCAATGGCTAGAGCCAATTCTTCGCTATCTTTCATGGGCACTAATAAACCGTTTTCACCATCATGCACGAGGTCTCGACAACCAGGAACATCTGTTGTGACAATGGCACGTCCACTCGCAGCCGCCTCTATAAGCACACGGGACAAACCTTCCCGATAAGAAGGTAAACATATGATATGCGCTTCGCGCATAATCTGTGGCATATCAGTTCGTTCACCCCACCATTCAATAAGTCCTTCCTTTTCCCACTGTTCCAATTGGACATCAGAAATAGCAGCAGGATTAGCTGCATCAATAGCGCCCACTAAAACAAATTGAGCGTTTGCTTTGCGTTTTTTAAGTAATCGAGCAGCATCAACAAACTCACCCACTCCTTTATCCCAAAGCAACCGTGAAGCAAACACCACCCGTACCAGCCCAGCAGGCTCATCAATAGGATAAAAGGTCTTCATACATACGCCCGACCCTGGAATCAAAATAGTTTTATTCTCTTTTAAAATATTGGCCTGGATAAAATATTCCTGGTCATCTTTATTTTGAAAAATAACTCGCATATTTCGGTGACCAAAAGCCAACTGATAGCCTTTTTGCATTATTTTATGAAGTAATCTCATAAAACGCGATTGAGCAATAAATATAAATCCAAGCCCTGTGAAAACATTTACCTCTACCGGAATTCGAGCTAATCGAGCAGCAATCCCTCCATATAAAATAGGTTTAACTGTGACATGATGAACAATGTCGGGCTTAATTTCTGGTATAATCGTAATAAAGAAAAAAAAGTACCCACGTCTTTGGCAGGATTTAAACTCCCGCGATCAAGTATAATTGTGTGATGCACCAAACCTACCTCGCTAATTTGCTCGTTATAATCTGGAGTTGCGACATGGACATCGTAGCCTGCTGCTTTTGCGGCTTGAGCTAAACTTAAACGATGAGAAATAAAGAATTTTGCACTGCTAACTACTATTAATAATTTTTTTTTCAATTCCGCTCTCGCCATAGTTGAAACATAAGAACACCCCATATTGGATATTCCCAATTCCTTTTTCCTGATAAATGCTCTTCCCAACGCTGGCGAATTAATTGAGAATTTAATAAATTATCTTCCTGTAATTTGCGAACGGAAAGAAGATCTTCTGCCCATTCTCTCAATTGCCCTCGCAACCAATAATTAATAGGAACACCAAACCCCATTTTAGGACGCTCAAAAAGTGGTGCAGGAACATATTTTTCTAATATTCGACGCAAGAGCCATTTAGTTTCTCCATTTCGCAATTTAAATTTCAGAGGCAATGTCCACACAAATTCCACTAATCGATAATCGAGCAAAGGAACCCTTGCTTCTAAACTAACAGCCATACTGGCTCTATCGACTTTTGTTAAAATATCATCGGGCAGGTAGGTGACCGAATCGACATATTGCATTTGTTCAACAAAATTTAAAGGATTAATAGTCCGCGGCCACAATAAAATTTCTGATCCACCCACTACTAGTTCCGCTGGCCTTTCCCAAAGGCTTACGAGGTTCTTATAAAAATCATCAGACGACTGCATTAAAAGACCAACAAGTTTATGCGCTTTATCACCTACCCGTAACGGTCGCCAACGTCTAGGAATAATTTTAGCAATCTTATCCCATGTTGCGGGATTAAAAGAGCTGATTAATTTACTCGCTGATTTCTTGAAGGGAGAAGGAAGACTAGCTAGGCGGGACCATAGTTTTTCCGCTAAAATATAGCGATTATAGCCCGCAAACAGCTCATCTCCTCCGTCCCCCGACAAACTGACAGTCACATATTCTCTTGCTAATCGAGAAACTAAGTACGTCGAAATTTGGGAGGAATCTGCAAAAGGTTCATCATACCATTCAGGAATTTGGGGAATTAATTTTGCCGCTTCATCAACGTGCAAATATAATTCGTGATGCTCGGTTTTTAAATGCTGAGCAACAGCTTTTGCATAAGTAGCTTCATTATATGAGGACTCATGGAAGCCAATTGAAAATGTTTTTACAGGTTTCGTGCTCTGTGCTTGCATCAAAGATACTACGGTAGAACTATCAATTCCACCGGATAAAAAAGCTCCTAAAGGAACATCCGCATACATCCGACATTTGACAGCATCGAGTAATAAATAATCCATTTTTTCGAGAGCTTCAAATTCATTGAAGGATGCAAGAACACGATTCTGACAGACAGCTTCCAACGACCAAAATTGTTTTTCACTTAAATGTTGGTTAGCATCAATGATAAGGATATGACCTGGTTCTAATTTATAAATCCCTTGATAAATAGATAATGGAGCCGGAATATAATTAAATCGAAAATAAGACGTTAATGCCTGACGATCGATGCTCCCTTGCCAATCCGAATGAACAATTAACGCTTTCAACTGAGAGGCAAAATAAAAAATATTATTCTTTAATCCCCAAAATAAAGGCTTAATTCCTAAACGATCACGAACGAGATAAAGTTTTTGTTGGCGCCTATCCCAATAGGCAAAAGCAAACATCCCGTTCATTTTTTTGACAGCAGCTTCAGGACCCCAGTGCTCGCAAGCTTCCAAAAGAACTTCAGTATCCGTGGAACTTCGACAAAAAACACCTAATTTTTCCAATTCAGAGCGAATTGAAGGCGCGTTATAAATTTCTCCATTATAAATGATGGCAGAATTTCCAGATTGAGAGATCATGGGTTGATGCCCTGCCGAAGAAAGATCAACAATGGCTAAACGCCGATGACCAAAAACTAAACCTGTGGTTTCATCACACCAGGCCCCTGCCGAATCTGGACCCCGCGATAAAACCTGGTTCATCATCGTAGTGACGATTTCAAGATATTGCTGTTTTCGACGAGATTGGCGAAAGTCCCAAAAACCTACAATTCCACACATATCATTTCATCTCTTCTATTGCGACAGCTTCCATAGCCCGGTGACAATCCGCTTGTAACAACGCTTGGTAAAACCGATCATAACGATCCACGCAAGTCTGTAAACTGAAATAATTCACAATCCGTTCTCTAGCTGCTCGTCCGTACTCTTTTCGTTTTTCCTCGTCCGTTATTAATGTTAATAATGCTCCGGCCAACTGTTGTGGCTCCTTAGGTGGGACTACTAATCCCGATTGGTGGTGAATCACAGCCTCTGCATTACCTCCCACGTCTGTCACTACCATAGGTAGACTGCTGACCATACATTCCAGTAAAGCGTTCGAGAACCCCTCTTCATGGGAACTTAAAACCCCCACATCAGCAATGGCCAATAATTGAGAAACATCGTGTCGCTGACCTAGAAATATAACATGGTTTTTTAAATTTAAGCGATCACGCAAATCCTCCAACGCTTTTCTTTCCCCCCCATTTCTTCCTATACATAATAATCTCCATTTTTTAGGCAATTTTTCTTTAATTAAATTTAATGCGTGTAAAAGATCCTCTTGGCCTTTTCTTTTATACAAATTTGCTACATTTATGATAATAAAATCATCTTCGGCTAAACAGAGCGAGCGTTTGATAGCAGTTTTATTATAGAAAATTTGATAATTATCTAGATTTACACCATTGTAAATTAATCCCAATTTATTCGAAGAAACCCCCTCTTTTAAAAGGTCATCTCGCACTCGTAACGATGTTGCCAATATTGCTCTCATCCGTTTATGCAAGAATGGTTCTATTTGTGCAATAATAGGATGCATTTTGTGATATTCATTAGTAATACGCCGACTCATCACCATGCAGGGCGCACGCATCATTAACCCACTAACGGTTCCTAACACATAGGTACCCGGCAAGAAAAAATGGAGAATTGAAGGTCGATATTTAAAAATAACTAAGCATAGCTTAAGTATCGAAACAGAATATATGAAAGGCTTTCCAATTTTACCTAGCTTATTTAAGAATTCGCAGAAAGGTGGCACAATTACAGGAACCTCTGCAGCAATCATTTTCTCATACATAATCCCCCGATGGTTAGTGACGTACAAAGCCACATTGTAACCTCGTTGTTTTAATAAGGGTAAGATTCGAAGCAGATGTTTTTCAGACCCCCCAACATCTAAAGAGGGGATCGCAATAAGAATTAAATTTTTTTTATTCATTGTTATTGTTAATTGACCTATAGTTTTCAAAAGAATAATTCTGGCATAGACTCATCAGGATAAAGGTAAATCGGATGCCCTAAAAATCCAGAAGGCTTTTCCTCAAATTTTCATAGGAAGTGCCTAATTCATGAAACGGAAAAATTATTAAAAACAAGGTGCCAACCGAGAAGCCTCATCAATCACACTATCCCACACATGATAAGCTGATTGATTTGCGATCTCAATTCGTTGACGGGCCGTCCTACCTAAACGTTGTCTCAAGGATTCATTTTCTGCGAGATAGATTAAAGCGGAACCAAGGGCCTCTACATCCTCTGTAGGTACCACTAACCCAGTTTCTTCGTTTTTAACAAATTCCAATAGTCCTGAAGATGCGTTGCTCACCACAACTGGCAATCCCAATCCCATAGCTTCCAATAACGCATTCGGAGTGCCTTCATAACGAGAGGGCATAACGAAAATCGTAGCGGCATGATAATAAGCAAAAACATTGGCTCTCATTCCACACCAGATAACAGAGTTTGCCAGATCCAAACTGAACGCAAGTTTTTGCAAATCTTTGCGCAACTTACCGTCACCTACAATGACAAGTCGCCACATTGGATAACGGCAAATAAATTTAGCAAACGCGCGTAACAAAATATCATGACCCTTTTCATAACCTAAGCGCCCTACAGCCAGAACTACAGGAAAATTATACTTTAATAGGCACGGCGTTTTTTCAATATGAACGGGATTGGGAACATATTTTAATTTTTTACTCTTAACAAATTTTTCTAAAAATCTAATAGCGTCATAACTATTCGCCGTAACAACAGTAGCCTGGCGATATAACAAATAACGGAGCAAACTCCATCGTATATTTAGATATTCTTTTGCTAAGTCGCTTCGCTCTGAAATAATGACAGGAATATTCATACCTCGAGTAGCTAAAAGCGTCAAAATATTGGTCGTACTAAGAAAGCTTAGAATACAGGCAGGACGGTTCTCGCGGATTAACGACCTCAATGCTTTTACCCTTTTAAAGGTATTCCTGATGGCATCCCAAAATCCTTCAGATTCTTTAATAAAATCAATACATTTTCGAGAAACAGTTTCTGGCAATTTAAAAAATCTGTGTTTTCAATAGAAAAAGTAATTACACAGATTTTCTTATTGTGTCGTAACCATTCTCTCACCAAATTTAGAAGAACACGCTGAGTTCCTCCTCCTCCTAAATCCGGAATGATTACACCTATATCAAACTTTAATTTAGTCATTAATTTATTTCTAACCTATATTATAAAGTCCTATACATTTCAGAAGTAATCATAAGTTCGCCATCACTCCTTTCTGAAACCACTTTCCCTTTGTGAAGTACTACTAAATTATCACAAAACAAAATGGAACTATGTCTATGAGCGATGATCATTAAGGTCTTTTTGCCCATTAAAGACGGTAGAGCTTCATTAAATTCACTTTCTGTTACTGAATCTAATGTCAGTGTCATGATATAAGGCTCTGGCAATTCCGACCCGTTGGCGTTGACCTCCTGATAATTGTAAACCTTTTTTATCTATTTTCATCTATCTGGGTGTTGAGTCCATCGGACACCTCACTCACTAAAGTTTGCAATTGTGCTATGTTAATTGCCCGTTCTACGGCTTGATGATCGATATGGTTTTCTTCTATGCCTATAGCCATATTTTCCAATAATGTCCCTTCTACTATAAGGTGAGTATGTTAAGGGACATATCGCAGCAAATGCGATATGTCCATATGGCTTACTTAGTAATATCCACATCGTCGCAGTAAATAGAAGCACTTTTAACGGGCGAAAGTGGAAGGATAATATCCAGCAACGTACTTTTTCCTGTTCCAGAGGCACCTACAATCCCTAAAAAAGTATTTTTTAGGTACTGTCAGCATAATATCTTTTAACGTTTCTTTTTTTGCCTGCAGATATTGGTAAGTAACATTCTCTAATCTTAACTCTCGTTCAAACTTAATATTGTGTTGTGCATGTTGTCTCATTTCCAAAAGATTATGATATTCTGCCAACTTATCTACAGCTTTTCGAAAGACTAAAACATTAGTATGGTATTGCTTCACATTTCCTAATGCCAAGGATATCCGTGCTACGGCTGGTAACATTCTTTGAATAGAAATAGCGATAACCCCGATTATCGGTAAAATAGCAACTAAATTTCTGTGAGAAAACAACAAGTAAATAAGAATAATTAAGAGCATTACAAAACCTATCGAATTTATAAGTGCTGACGGTAAGTTTGAAATGACATTGTAGTTTACTAAATTTTTAGCATTTTTTCTGCCAAAAGAAAAATTTTTCAATAAAATAATTTTCTACGTTATTTATTTTTATCTTTCAACCCTTGAAAAGGATCAGAAACCACATTATATAATCGCATTACAAAATATTCATTTTCCTTGCTGATAGTTTTAATTCTTTTTTCGTTCCTGCTATTGTTAAAAGAAGCAAGGTAGCTAATGTCGTAACAGAAAATAAAACCAATTTGAAATCTATCCACAAAATTAAACAACCCAAAGAAATTGCCGCCATAACATCTGTCATAATTGACAACATATAGATGACGACATTTATAGTGTAGGTAACATCCATTATAATATATGTTTTGATAACGTAGACATATTCAGTTCAATTGCTCTTTGGTAAGGCATTAAAATATAACTTTTAATACAAAATCTAGAAATCCAGATATTTAAATTTTGAGCAAATTTAGCCTAACAAAAAACATTTAAACAGGTCATTACAGCCTTCAAGGCCAGCATTATAAATATTAAACTACCAATAAATATTAGAAATGAATTGTTAGTTTTAAAATAGAAGAAATTAAAAATCAAACTGAAAATTGAATTGGTTTTTATTGATCTCCCAATATTTTTATATATCCTTGATGAAGGATAAAATAGTTTCTGATATAATCAAAACATGGCTTTCTCCTTCTCTTTATCCCAAAGCTTCTATAATCCGATCGATCCTATGCTGATAGGTATGATTACTGATGACATGCTCGTAAGCAGCTTCAGTTACTCTTGTGTATATCGCTTTATCTTTAACTGAATCGATAATCTCTTCTATATTAGAAAAATTCTTCGTAAGGGGGAAATAATGCTCATAAGGCTTTAGTATGTCAGCATAACGTCCAGGGGTAAGAATCTGTAAAGTTTTTGTACCAATAGCATCAAAATGTCGAGAAGATATTGTCTTCGAATATTCGGGGCAAGGTAGGTGTTTTTTAATAATCTGATCATAAATAACTTTAAAATCTGCGTTCTTTTCTAAATCCTCGGGAATAATAAGATATTGCTTAATTTTATTTTTTATAAATTTTGGCAAAAGTCCTCTTGCCATCGCTCTTAAGAAAGATCTTTCCTTAAGAATTAGCTTTTTATTGTTTTTTAAGAAAAAATAGTTGATTTCATCTACTAAAGCGTCGTCCTTTTGCAAATAAAAACTTCCCACTTCAGTTGCTATAGTTGCTTTACATTGATTTAAAAAAGCGGCCCACCCCTCTCTATTAAACCGAGTACTAGTATCCACATTGCATCGCAAATGGAATTTATTTGGAACTGTATCAGCAAAATACTCGAGAAGTCGGTTACGCTCATCATCTCCGAGATGGGGGGGATAACGATGAGAACGTGTACCCACGTCAACCAATCTTTTCTCATAAGTTTTTTTAGCGGAAAAAACTTGGGATTTAGTGCATGAGGTATTGAAAGAACTGTAGAAGTACAGTCAGCATAGAGCCATTCACCCGCAGCTTGTAACAATTGGGTTGCAATAATTTGAGGTTTTATTTGTTTAAGTAGGGTTAACTTGGGTTTCATACCCAGAATAGGTAAGTTAACTTCGTTACCTACAAAGCAAAGCATTTTTCCTCGTCGATATTTAAATGCTTGCACATACCGTTGAATATATTGAAGTGAATCACCAAAAACGGAATGATGGATAATAATATAAGGAACTTTCTCTATCTTATCCTGAATTTGTCTGACAAGAACGCTGTCTTCTGTAGCAACATTAATTAAATCTACTTCCAACTCGGGGCGCGAAATGAAGGCGTCTAACCAGTCATCAAGGTAGGAAAGCTTTGAAGCATAAGTAAACTTAACATGTACTAACGCAATCTTCATAATTATCTAATTTAAATAGTCGTTTATCGTGTTCACAATATTAAAAGCTGCATTACCATCTCCGTACTCATAAATTTCCTGGCGAGGTTGGATATATTGAGGAACTTTCCAAAGACGATTCCAACCCCTTTCAATTGTTTCTACCCATTCCGTTTCATCGCGTAAGGTAACACAAGGCACACGGTGGAAATAGGCTTCCTTTTGTACCCCCCCAGAATCTGTAAAAACAGATTGCGCATTCATGATGGCTACTTGCGTTTCAAAATAACCCAAAGGGTCAACCATAATTAGGCTATCATTCATTTTTTGGCACAAATCAGGATCTATCCGTTTCTTCGTTCTCGGATGAACGGGAAATAATATTTTATGTTTGAAGTGTTTTGCATAATCATAAATATAATGCAAAAGATCCCGCAATTGGCTTACTTCAATTACATTGGCTTCCCGATGGATAGTTAAAAATATATATTTCCCAAAACTAAGATTATAGGCATTAAGGAATTGCTTTGAATTCAGTTTATTTTTAAAATGTTGCACCATATCATACATCACATCTCCTACGTGATGTACATTAATCATAATATTTTCGTTTTTAAGATTTTCGACGGCTCGAAAAAGTTGGGCAAAAATAAATAGCACTGACTTGATCGACAAGAACGCGATTAATTTCTTCAGGCATGGATTTATTAAAGGAGCGTAATCCGGCTTCGACATGCGCAATAGGGATGTTTAATTTAGATGCTGCTAAGGCTCCAGCTAGAGTGGAATTTGTGTCGCCATACACCAAAACTATATTTGGCTCTTCTTGCAACATTATCTTTTCTAAAGCAATTAACATGTGACCCGTCATCTCAGCATGAGATTTATGATTTATATTAAGCTGATGTTGAGGTAAAGGTATATTTAAATCTCTAAAGAAAACTTCTGACATATTATCATCAAAATGTTGACCGGTATGAATCAGAATTTCATTCAAATTTGGAGCTGTACAGAAATGATAATTTACCATTGCAGCCTTGATAAATTGAGGTCTAGCACCAACTACAGTTAATATTTTTCTTTTTTTGTTCTTCACCATTAATACTCCACAATCAAACTAGACCACCCTCTCCTCTATGTTGGATGATTGATAACAAGCAAGTTCTGGCAAATAGAAGCGGTATTGCAGAATACACCGTTTGATAGTTTCTCTATTTTGAATAGCCCATTAATGGTCTCTTGTAACCCTTTCTCCAAGCCGATCTTTGATTTGAAACCTATTTCTCTGCTTTAACTATATCTCCATAACGACGCCCCGAACGCTCCCAATTGGGAGCAGGTTCAAATTGAATGGGTGCAGGATTCCCAGTAAGTATATTAATGGTCTCAGCCAATTCTCTAATTTTTTGTTCTTCTCCTGAAGCTAAATTGTATACACTTCCCCCGTTTTTCCCTTCAAAGCACAGACGGATCAAGCCATCCACAATATCCTCCTCTACGTAGATAAAATTACGTGAAGCTATGCCACCGTTTTCGACAGTAGCGGTTCTTCATAAACAGACTTCCAAATAAAAGTCAGAACTACATTACGCCAGGCGGTAGCTTGAGTTCCACGCCATTTCCCAGCTCCTAAAATTTCTCCAGGCCCCATAAACATTTTGAAACCATGCTTTTACGAAGAGAAGCTTGTGTCGCATCCAATAGTAATTACCACAAAATTCTCCAATAATTTTGGAAATTTGATAGGGACTATCGAAAAATAGAAAAACTGGTTTATCTTCTTTAGTAGCTTCTGCTTCATCAAAAGTTTTTTCAGCCACTGTGCAAACTTGCAGAGGCATAAACAATTTTTTTAATTTCATGAGATTTAAAGTGCTCACAAAGCTTCAATGTTGTCAAAGTATTATTTCTCTGGTCTTCAATAGGATCAGCTATACTTGATTGATTGCCATGATAACTAGCTAGATGAAAAATATAACAAATTTTTTATCCAAACGAGCTAAAATTCTGTTATCAGAACAAGAACCATCAATCAAGTGAATTTTATCCACATTCGGTACATTAACTATATCTGCCGACAGGAAATTATCTAAAATTACAAATTTCGGCGGCCCCCTTTAAGAAAGCGTTTACAAAGATTACTCCCACAAACCCAGCTCCGCCAACCACTAAGACCTTACTATTTTTCATGGTTAAACCTTTCCACTCTCTTTTGCTTATTTTAAATGAGTGTAAGTTTCTTCAATATCATATTCCTTATAGTATTGAATTGTTTTCAGAACTCCTTCATTCAATGATGTTTTAACATTCCAATTAAAGTCTTTTTTGGTACGTGAAGGATCTAAAAAAATAGAAAACACATCATCCGACTCTCTTTCTCTAACTTCTACATCCATTTTAATATCCAAGACAGATAAAACAGCATCAAATAATTCTTTGATTGTGTAATCAGAACCAGATGACAAATGATAGGTTCCTCGTCCCTGTCCATCAATAGCGAGCAGGATGCAATCCACCATATCATCGATATAAACAAAATCACGTCGTGTATCCATAACAAAACAAGACTGATTGGAAGTAAGTCTTTTATAAAATGTCGGTAGTGGACCACTAATATTTCGAGGTCCATAAGCGTTAGCCAATCGAAAAGTCACATAATTGAGCCCAGAAAGATGCACATATTCCTCTCCGGCAGTTTTACTAATAGCATAGCTGGAGCCACCTGGTAGAATAGGGTGACTTAAAGTAATTGGCTGCTCCAAAGGTTTAAGGCCATAACACAATGCAGTCTGAAAATAAATGAATCGGTCCACTCCTTCAACTTGCGCAGCTTGAACTACATTTGCCGTTCCTACAACGTTCGTAAGTGCATCTTCTTTCCAATTATTGGGATCTTTATAGGACGCTGCTGCATGAACTATCACCTCGGGTTTAAATTCTTTTATTAAGGAATGGACCAATGTTGCATTGGAGATAATATCTTCGATTAGTTTTAAATTGGGATGCGGCTTAAGGTTATCTCGTCGTCCAGTCGCATAATTATCAATTGTCACCACTTGATCACCACGTGCTAAAAGACGGTCTATTAAATGTGAGCCAATAAAACCAGCACCACCCGTTACAAATATTTTTTTCATAATTATCCTCCCACTATAGAAAATTTATTTTATTTCTGCTCTTGTGTAAAAATACTCTTGTTATTTAGCATTTTCTTATATTCTGTATGTCTATCGAAAAAGATTTGATACCATATCTCCAAACTTAATAATCCCCAAACTTTACGAGAAAACTGGCGTTGTTGATTCTGTATAGTATCCCATACATTTTTATAATTAAAGAAAGGCCTATTTTTTACTTTTATTGTACTAAAAGTGTCTAATAAAAATCCTTTAAGCTCATTTGAAAACCACTCTTTCAATGGCACGGGGAATCCCATTTTGTCACGCCGATTAAGCAATATTTCTGGCAAGACATTTTTATACGTATTTTTCAGTAGATGTTTCATTCTCCCTCCAGGAAATTTTATATCTGCAGGAATGGTTGCAACAAACTCAACAAGCGGATGATCAAGAAAGGGAACACGTGATTCAAGCTATGAGCCATACTCATTCTATCTTCAATATGGAGCAAAGCGGGAAGCAAAAATTTGAAATCGAAGCGAGTCATTTTATCAAAATAGGCTTTTTTCCCGACTCGAGAACTGTCATTAAATATTTCCATAAACTTTAAATTGACTGCTTCTTTATCTAACTCATCCCATATAATTTCGTTTTGCATATCTGTCGATCGATCAATTAGACAAAAGTAGCGCTGATCAAGATCTTCAAATAAACCTTTACACCAAAATTCAGTAATTAGGGGTTTATATTCTTGCAAGATTTGCAAGTTAGGAATAATAGATTCGGCTGTAACAACGAAGTGACCCGAATGCGAAGTTCCCTCAATAGAGGCTTTGATACATTGTTCGAAATAAGCAATCAAATAGCGCGCATAACCTCCAAAAATTTCGTCAGCTCCCTGTCCTCCCAATAAAGTTTTAACGTGCTGAGCAGCCTTTTTCGCTACCATAAATTGCGGGAAAGAACCCGGACCCGCCACAGGAAAATCCATGTGATAAATGATCTTAGTCAAATTTTCAATGAAATCTGTATATTTAATATCAACAATATGCAATGGCTGGCCAATAGAATCCGCCACTATTTGAGCATAATAACTTTCATCATAACCTTTATAATCTGTAAATCGACCATGAAAAAGTCCAGAAAATTCCCGTTGCTGCGCGTTAGCTTGAAGTATAACAAGGCTAGAATCAATACCACCACTCAAATAAGCACCCACGGGAACGTCGCTTCGTAAATGCAAATTAATACTTTCAGACAAAAGCTCCTGCAAGCGCCTTTCAAAATAGGGGGATATATGATTATAATCAATTTGGTAAAATACATCCCAATATTTTCTACATTTGATTTCTTTTCCAGAAACCAGCAAATACTCTCCAGGCATCAATTGTTTAATATTTTCAAATAAAGTATCTGAGCCAAGAGTATATTGGAAAGTTAAATATTCACTAAAGGCATTCACATTTATGTTTAATTCAGATAAGAAAGGAAGTAAGGCCTTAGTCTCAGAAGCAAAATAAAAAATGTTATCTACAATAGTATAATAAAAAGGCTTAATACCAAATCGGTCTCGAGCACAAATAAGTTCTTGGCGCTTTTCATCCCATATTGCAAAAGCAAACATTCCACGCAGATGCTTTAAAAATCCGTCGCCGTAACATTCATAAGCAGCTAAAATTACTTCCGTATCTGAATAGGTTAAAAATGTCCAATTATGAGAAAGTTTTTCTCTCAATTCGATATAGTTGTAAATTTCACCATTAAAAACAATAACATTCCCACTTCTTCCAATCATGGGCTGATGTGCCGAGGCACTAAGGTCTATAATGCTTAACCTTCTATGGGCTAAACCAATACTATGTTGGCTATCGCACCAACTTCCAACATCATCGGGACCTCGATGCGATAATAAGTTACTCATTACCTCAAGATGGAATTTTATATTCGTATTAGGGAAATGATTTAAATTGCAAATTCCACTTATTCCACACATTTAAACGGTTCCACCACTAACCTCAAGTGCTTCATTAGCTTCTTCTTTTAGAAAATTATTTTCTGTTACATAATAACGTCTACCTTCTCGTGGACATACTAAATTATACCCTAGCCGCTCACCGGCATGACTCATCCATCCAATTTGTTTAGCAGGATTTCCCACCACTAACGCATGCGGTTTAATATCTTTAGTAACCACCGCTCCTGCTCCAATAAACGAATAAGCTCCCAATTGGACCCCGCAAACAATGGTGGCATTGGCACCTATCATTACTCCTTGCTCTACTTGGGTTTCTTTAAATTCATTTTTTCTTTCAATTTCAGCACGTGGATTATTTACATTCGTAAATACGCAAGAAGGGCCACAAAAAACTCCATCTGCTAATGTAATTCCTTTATAGAGGCTAACATTATTTTGTATTTTACAACGATTACCAATGATAACGTCCGGCCCGATCATAACATTCTGTCCAATAATACAATTTTCTCCTATTTGACACCCTCCTAAGATGTGAGAAAAGTGCCATATTTTTGTACCGCGGCCTAATTTCACTCCCTTATCCACAAACGCAGATTGGTGAATAAAGGTGTTGTCGTTACGATTTTCTAGTTCTGCACTAGGGAACTGGGAAGAGAGAGAATAATGCAACTTAAGCGAGTTTGTAGCCTGATTTAAAACCTTCAATACACGCAAACCTTCTCGAGCATCCGTAATTGCCTGGCTACGTGTAACCACGCATTCTATAAAGTGAGAACATTCTTGTTTTAATGGCTCACCTTCTGGTAAAGGAATATAATTAGCTTCGGATTTATCCGGCAACGGCATCCCATTTTGCCAGTTAATTTGATGAGGATAGTGAATTAATTTTTCCTTCCAAAGTTTGGTATCATCAAAAACAGCCATTCCCTTAGAACCAATCACAATTAATTTTTGTTCTTTATAAGGATGTAACCATGAAACAAAAACTTGTGCTTGGACACCACTGGAAAATTCCAAATGTGTCGTAGTAACATCAGCAATAGATTTATGGAGAAAATATCCTCCTATTGTTTTTACCAGAATGGGCTCTTCATTTACTAAGCTTAAAATCATGGAGATGTCATGGGGCGCGAAGCTCCACAAAATATCCTCTTCCCGGCGGATTTTTCCTAAATTTAAACGATTGGAGTAAAGATATTGTAATCTTCCCAATTTCCCCTCATGAACCAGAGATTTTAATGTAATAAAAGCGAAATGATATTGTAGTAAATGGCCCACCATCAAAATCCGATTGTTTTTTAAGGCAATTTGATAATTTTTTTCTGCATCTTCTATTTTTAGCGCCAAAGGTTTTTCAACGAATACATCCTTTCCAGCCTCTAAAGCTTCTCTTGTCAATTTCGCATGATGGACAGCCGGGGCTGCAATTGCAACAGCGTGATATTCTGGACTATCTAAAACTTCTTTCCAAGAAAGGAACGCGGTTCCATATTGGACTGCAAGTTGTCTTGCCAGAGTTTGATTAGATTCACAAATACCGCCTAATACCGCTAATTCCGCAAAATTTCGAACTAAATTTTCCCCCCAGTAGCCTGCTCCCACAACTACAACCTTTAGTGGATTCATTTATTTGCTCCTGCAAATGGAAATTAATTTCCTGTAAATTTGTCACTTGAATTAAGTATCGTGGACACTCTCTCTACTAAAAAAATTAATCAGCACTCAATGCCTGAGCAATGTATCCGACTGCGAAAAAAATATCAAGATACTCTCTAAGAGGCTAGAATATTTAGCTAACAGTCACCATGTTCAAGAGTTCTTCACAAATCGAGTCAACCACTTCTTCAGTCAAATAAGGGTGGAATGGCAAACTTAAAACTTGCTGGCTCGCAATTTCGGCTTCAGGATAATTGTAATCATCTTGCAGATAATTCCGAATGGCTGGTTGCTTATGCAATGGTTGTGGATAATGAACGGCTGTGGGAATACCTGCATTATTCAAGACAGATCGAACTTCTTGTCGTCGTTCCACTCGAACAGTGTATTGTGCAAAAGCACTAACATTCCCAGCCTCAATATAAGGTGTAACAAGATGATCACCCAATTTTTGGGAATACCATTTCGCTACTTGTTGGCGGCGTTTTAACTCTTGGGGGAAGACTTCTAATTTTGCCAATAAAACAGCCGCCTGTAAGGTATCAAAGCGTACATTTAAACCAATTTGAATATGACGATAACGCGTTTGTTGGCCGTGATTACGAATTAAGTACATCTTTTCAGCTAAAATATCATCATTTGTAAAACAAGCACCGCCATCACCATAGCATCCCAAGGGTTTAGAAGGAAAGAAACTCGTGCAGCCTATAGTCGTAAGGCCACAAGATTGATGCCCCCAATGGGTAGCTCCTAAACTTTGGGCGCATCTTCAATAATGGGAAGGCCATAACGATGAGCAATGGCATTAATTGCTGTCATATTAGCGCACTGACCATACAAACTAACAGGCACAATTGCTTTCGTTCGCTCAGTAATCGCAAGCTCGATTTGCGAAGGTTCTATGTTGTACGTACGAGGATCAATATCGACAAAAACAAGCTTAGCCCCTAAAAAACAATAGTTTCTGCGCTGGCAAAAAAGCTAAATGACGAAGTGATTACTTCGTCACCTGGACCGATCCCCAATGCCAATAAAGCAACCAATAAAGCCATTGTTCCATTAGAAAGGGTAATACAATGACGAACGCCTACCCATTCAGCCAGGCGATGTTCTAATTCCTCCACTTCTGGACCCATGATATATTGTCCATGATCTAAGATGGCCTGGATATTCTTATCGACAGTGCTTTTTATGAGACGATATTGTTGATTTAAATCAATAAATTTCATCATTAATAGATTTCATCATCCCGATCCCCCTTTCTATTATTTGCACGCCATTGCGGACAAATACTACCCTAAAACAAACTTTAACTGCAATCTTAAATTATTCAAGGCTGCTCACTATTTCCTAAGCTCCCAAGAAAACCCCTTTTTTCACGAACTATTCTTTGTTGATTTAAAATCACTCCTCATCGAGGGCGAAAATCACGATGGTGATTTTAAAGAATCTCTCATGTATGATTTTATAATTATGAAATTAACGCCTCTCACAGCCTTATCACCTCTGGATGGCCGATATCATAAAAAATTGAATAAATTACGACCAATTCTCAGCGAGCATGGTCTCATTCGATACCGCATTTTAATTGAATTACAATGGCTACTTTTTTTATCTCGTGAACGCTTCCTTACCGAAATTCCAAAATTAACTACACCAGATTATAAAAAATTAGAAGAGATTTCGAAAAATTTTGATCTACAAGCTGCGGAAACGATTAAAGAAATCGAAAAAACTACCAATCACGACGTCAAAGCAGTGGAATATTATTTACAACAAGAGCTAAAAAAAGAAAAACGATTCATGGATTTAATCCACTTCATTCATTTTGGTTGTACTTCCGAAGATATCAATAATCTTTCTTATTCTCTTATGATTAATGAAGCTCGCGAGAAAGTTTTGGTTCCCATCTTTAAAAAAATTGGACTGCGTTTGCAGGCTATGACATCAGACTACGCGAACCTTCCCCTACTGAGTCGCACTCATGGCCAACCCGCTACACCAACAACTTTAGGCAAAGAATTAGCAAATATAGTAGCCCGTGTTCACTACCAATATCAGAATTTTGCAAACCTGAAATTATTAGCCAAGATAAATGGTGCCGTTGGCAATTTTAACGCTCATCAAGCAGCATATCCTAATTTTGACTGGCCTGGTTTTACGAAACGCTTTGTCGAATCGCTCGGGTTAGAAGCCAATGAGTATACCACCCAAATTGAGCCTCATGATCGATTGAGTGAGCTCTTACAATCACTAATTCGTCTTAACAATATTTTAATCGATTGTTGCCGAGATATATGGGGTTATATCAGTCTGGGCTATTTTTATCAGAAAGCCGTAAAAAATGAAGTGGGTTCTTCAACAATGCCCCATAAAGTAAATCCTATTGATTTTGAAAATGCCGAAGGCAATTTAGGCTCGCTAATGCGTTAGCCAACCATATGGCAAATAAACTTCCGATATCACGCTGGCAAAGGGATTTAACAGATTCCACGGTTTTGCGAAATTTAGGATCTGTATTTGGCTACTCGCTTGTCGCCTATGAGTCGTTATTTAAAGGCCTAACAAAAATAAGCGCCAACAAAAATCGAATCAAGAAAGACCTTAATTCTCATTGGGAAGTACTAGCGGAAGCACTACAAACGGTCATGCGTCGATACAGCGTATCAGACGCTTATGAGCAATTAAAAGAACTGACTCGGGATAAATCAATTAATGAAAATCAATTGAAAGACTTTGTTCAAAAGTTACCTATTCCCCAAGAAGCGAAAGAATATTTAAAATCACTCACTCCTAACAATTATACTGGCTTCGCTGCATCGCTTGCAAAAAAAAATTCGAAATTTTAAATGGAATTAATTTATTAAAGTATAATAGCCACTATGCTATATTTTCTCTTCAAATCCGACGAAAATGGCGAGCCTTATATCGAAACTAATATTTCGGGTAAAGCTTTATTAACTATCTCCCAATTAAATAAAGGAACTAGATTTAGTAGAGAAGAACGGCGAATTTTTAACTTAAGAGGGAAATTACCCAATAGGGTGGAGAGTCTTGATGATCAGTTGGTCCGGACTTACTTGCAATACAAATCCTTCGATATTTAAATTAATCAATAATTAATTAAATCAGCTATTAAAAATCAAGTTTACTAATCAAGTTTTGTTCTATCGTTTGATTAAAGATCACTTACAAGAAATGCTACCGACTATTTATACTTCTATTGTAGGAAATACCATGCACGCATTTAATAAAAAATTTATGTATCCATGTGGTCTTTACATTTCCTACGAAGATCGATCGTAAAAACATTCCTGAAATTTTAGATAATCGATCTAATCCCCCTCATTGACCTTATTGTTGTTAGCGATAGCGAAGGCATACTTGGCATCGGAGATGAAGGGGTGTAGGTGCTATGGCAATTCCTGTAGCAAAGCTCATCATATATACCGCTATTGGTGGCATCAACCTACGAACTTTATCAATTCTACTTGATGGTATTAACAACGAAGAATTATTAAATAATCCTCTTTATTTAGGTTGGCGTCATAAACGCTTAACAGGAAACCAATATGCTGAATTTATCGACAAATTTATTCAAGCCCTTCAAGAAAAATTTCCTCACGTATTTTTACATTGGGAGCATTTCGGGCGCACTAACGTTTATTGCAATTTAATTAAATATCGCGACGTCATGTGCAGCTTTAACGACGATATTCAAGGGACAGGTGCCGTAACTTTAGGAGCTATTTTAGCTGCCTCTTAAAGATCACTCATTCTACCCCGGACGAACAACGAATAGTGATTTACGGTGGTAGTACTGCTGGAATGAGAATTACGGATACCATATTCCTCACTGTGTCTCAAAATGGTCTCTCTGAAGCTGAAGCAAGAAAACATTTTTTGGTTAGTAGATCGGACTGGATTATTAACGGAGCTTAGTGAAGACGTAACACCGGTACAACAACCTTATTTGCGAACAAAGGATGAAATTAAAAATTGAAAAATTGAAAAATTGAAAATCCTCACCAAATTTTACTACTAGATCTAATGAAAAATGTAAAATGAACAATTTTAATTGGCACCTCCGCACATGGGCATGCATTTGATTAGACTATTGTGAAAACGATGTTAAAATAGGTGGCTAAACCTATCATCTTTCATTTATCTAATCCAACCGAAAAATGCGAAGCAGAACCCATTGATCTCTTCCAATGGACTAAGGGAAAAGCATTAATTGCAACCAGCAGTCCTTTTGAAGATATTATTTTTGAAAATAAGAAATTTCTTATAAATCAATGTAATAATTATTTAGCTTTCTCAGGAATTGGTCTTGGTATTATTGCTATTAAAGCCAAACGGGTTACTGAAAGTTGGCATGTGGAGGAAACTACTCATCGTTTACTACCAAGCATTCCTCAGGCACAAGAAGCCTCTTATCATGTAGTTATTGCAGTAGCAAAAACTGCTATTAAAGAGGGCATAACAGGAGTTTCCAGTGACCATTCCGCAGAAGTTCTTGTGAAACAAAATATCTGGGAACTTCGTTATCTTCCTTATCGAAAAAATATGATTAATGTCTTCACTCCACTTAAACAGGTAGTTCAACAACCACCGAATTTTATTTGAGACAAAGTCACCCCGGTTCAACCCTAAAAATCTTCTCTAAATTCATAACTTTTCTCAAAAGGCTGTCCTTCTGCTTTAAAGAAACGAATTGTAGCAGTCCACGTTTTCTTAAAGACCTCGCTGCAATTCAAATTAATGGTTTCAGATAGAGTGTATTTTCTCTTCCCTCAATGACGCATTAAATCACCTATTTCAGCTATAAAATCATTAGTTACCTCTAAAATTTTATCTAAATTCTATAATATCAATCGTCCTTTATCTCGTTTATAACAGTGACGGCGCGTAATTAATTTATCAACCCATTAAGATATAGCGTTTCTGCCTTCGTGATCAATTCCTCTAAAAAAAATTAATAACTTCATTATTCAAATTTCTTATTTTTTCTCTGAACTTAATATTTAACATAGATAAGATTAAGTTTGATAGCTCTTGCTCTATCTTAAGCCCGAAGAGAATGTAATAAAGACCAAGAATAATAAAAATTAATAAAGGGATAAAAAATTAAATGAAATGTCGAACCTAATAAAGAACGAGATATTTTAACACCAAAGAAACCCAGTCCAGACATATATATAAGTACCTGTTATTTCAGTACCTAGAATGGTCAAAATAATAGGCCCTGAAAATGTTTTAGTTAAAATTCCTACTAGTATTAATAAACTAGTGATATAATGCTTAAAGAATAAAAAAATATCTAAAATAACAAGCCCAATTTTTTTTAAGCAAGGATACTTTATACTCCTTCTCTTTGAGTTTCTAATAACCTTAACTGAACTCCCATTTTTTCTTCTTCACTTAATGCAACTCTTTCAAAATTTTAAATATCGAATTTCATAATTTCAAATAAATGACTTATTTCAGAAAAATTACACTAAAAAAATTTTATATCTTCGCTACTTAACTTCCTAAACTGTTTTAGCACATAAATCAATGACTATCGTGTCAATAACACTTCTTTTAATTATTTTAAATTTTTTATAGCTTGGTCAAAAAAGCTCCTAGATTCAAAAATTCCTAATTCATTTTATCTTCTTGAAGAGCTATAGAAATTAGTTTTTATTTAATTGCCTTTAAGGGATAAAATAATCTACAATAATTCTTTATAAAATTTATCAACGTCAGAAGGTTATATTCAAAAGAATAATTTTTATTAATTAAGAAATTATTAAGTTCAGGTATTAATTTTTAAAATTTTTTAAAGAAGAAATTCATTTTAATTATATTTTTCTAGCCAATAGAGTCCGAATGACACTATCATTTTCACGATAAAAATGACAGATAACCAGTATATGAGCTAGACTCAATCCTATTTATTTTTTAACAAGATCTGAATATTTTTTATATTTTTCAATATATTCTTCAAAAAAATATAGGAATGACTTTGTAGTGGTTCTCTCTGACGTATTCTAAAGAATATTGCATTATTTCTCCTAAAATTCCTTTATTTCTCAAAGATTTTATAAAAAAGTTCTAGTGAAATGAAAAATATTAAAAAATATTATAATCTATTTTTTATATTTTAATTCATCGATTTTACCTTAAAAATTTATTTAAAAACGTTTTCCTTCATTATATTTAATATCAAGCTTAATGCTATTTTCCTTTAATTTTAGTATAGATAACTTCTTTATCACACATAGCTAATTAAAATAATTTTAATTTGGCACACCTCCTATTTAAGCATCAAAAGAAAATTTAGCTTGACTAGAAAAACTGTATGATGGTCATGGATACTCTGGAATTAGTTTTTTAATCGAGCTATAAGCTAGCTTAATTTATTAATCGTATAACCTATTCCTTTTATAGACCTTTTGTTATAATTAATTTAAATTCTAGTTGAAAGCGCCTCCTTAGGTCTTAGATCCTGTTTCCCTGCCAAAACGATGTTCTGAGGATGTTAGCTCTTAAGGAGTCAGAAATGAGTATTAAAAACAAAGAAGTCATTATCTTTGCTTAAGATAATTATCAATAGAATTTTAGTACTTACTATTCCAGATGAAAGAAGAAAAGGCAAAAGCCACTATCGTGGCACCCAAAGTTAAATAAACTTATAAAAGTAAACTTGCCTACCCTGTCATTTCTGATGCTGATGCGAACTTAATTGATGTTGATAATGTCGACATGTTAATCATTCTGACAGTTATGGGCCAGATAAAATGTGAATTAATTTTGGAATGATTAATTTAGTAAGTGCCATATTCGAACTGGAAAAAACGGTCGCTACGATTTGTCATGCTGATTAGATCTTAATATCTATCCATATTGTAAAAGGCAAGAAATTGACTTGTTATCACACAATTAAAAGATGAGTCATCAATGCAGAAGGTAATTATGTAAACCAACTTATAGTTAAAGATAATAATTTAATTACTTCTAGGCATCCGAATAATTTATCTTATTTTTTTCAAACCATTATTACTTCTCTTCAAGAATAATTTGAGGAACGAAGGTAATACGCCAAGAAGCACATAAAATCTAGAAGTGAAAGTCTAGATTATTAAAAATATAATTTAAGATCTTTCTAGCCAATATTTATTTACATTATTTTTTTTGAATTTATGGTTTTAAAAAAATTGAATTTAATACTCTGTATCGAAATAATAAAGCGATATCATTTCGTTTTATTTGGATATGCATTTTGGATAGGAATGCAATACTAGTTCTCTTTCAGGGAAGTATTTTTCATAGATAAACAATTAATTATAAAATAATTAATAAGTATTTTTTGCATTGACTAATGAAATAATAATACGATTGAATATAATATATTTATAAGAGTAGAAATTTATTATTAAAGTAAAATAAATAAACTTCAAATTGCTAAGGAATATTAAAAATACATAAATAAAATATTGCATAAAAAATTATGAAGATATATTTATTCAGATGCGGAAACTTTAAATTTCGTTATTTTAGATAATTTTAAAATTTCCTTTTATTTTGATAATACTAATAAAGAGTTACTAAAATTTCTTAATCTCAATTAGATTTTTTAATATTGAAATTAGATCTCTCCTTCAAAATAAAACTATTTTTTATAAAAAATTAAAAAACTAAATTAAATAAAAGTTTAGGTTCTCCTCTCATATAGATATATCAAAATTTTAAAAAATCCTAGAAAAAATTTAAGATTATGATTTAGATTTGAATTTAGAATTATTAGCTAATGTTACTTCTTATGAAATATTAATACGTAAATTTAAAACTGATATGGGTAAGGAATGGGCTATGGTATAGTTGGATAACATAGATATTTTTTCCCTAGATAAGCTCAATAAGTTTCATAAAAATATTGTCTAGTTTCAATGAAGATAGAAACTAGAAATATTTTAGATATAGAGAATTTTAAAAGACATCAATTCCTGAGGCTTTAATTGATCGAAGACTATATTTTAATTATCTTATTTATGAAGTTTTTATTTCCTTATCTCATAGAGTTGAAAATTGTGAAGTGATGGATGAATTCGCGCTTTTTAGTTCTATTCTGAAAGATATTCCTTGTAAGATTAGTTATATCAGATTTGAATCAGAGAAATACAAAGAATTAAATGTTATTGCTTTTGGTGATTAGCCTCAAATAGGTTATTTAATTATTTGTCTTTGGCTTGGAGAGGATGACAAAATTTTTATTTAGAAAGGAAGTGTTGGTGAAACGAAAAAAATTTCATATTACCAATCCATTTAGAATATTTTTTGATATTGAAGCTGGTAGCGAAAGAAAGTGTTATAAAAAGGATCTGGAAACGATTAAATTTATAAATTTTGGTAGAGATAGATCATAATAAAGAAAATATTTTAATAAATTTCGTAATATATTTAAAGAAAAGATGATGAAAGTGACAAGACATACAGATATTTCAACTCTATCCCCTATATTATTTTAAAAAACCGCTCGAGAGATGAGAAAGAAGAGAGAAGATTCTAGCAATTTCGTTTCTTTTTTTTGACACACGAATTGTTGTTAGCCTATTAATTAAAAAAAAGAGAAAAATTGATATCAAGTTTCAATAAACATACAAGATTTCCTTAGTTCATAGACTCTTTTGAAGGAAAATAGAGTAGCCTTATTTAGGGTAAGGTAACACGCGGCCCAGGCAATATTAGTGACTTACTGTACTAGTTTAAATTTTTAAATTGATTAACACGTTGTCGCTACTGCCAAAATAATAAAAAGTCGCCAATTAATAAAGTAGTGGTAAACATGATACAAAATTAGATAACTCAGTAGTCGAAAACAATTTCTAACAAATAACCACCTGGCACCGAAATGAGCTAAATAACAGCTAGAGCAACCTACATTGGTATGCGAGTATTGTAAAAACCACGTAAAGCTCTTCTTAAAATACTGCGCTAAATATCAAAAATAATACTGAAAGAGAATAAAATAAATAAAATTTTAATTAAATGGATAATTTTAGCATAGCTAGGAATGTTTGCCTTCAAATAAAGTGACTCTAAAAACTTGAAAAAATAGCAAAATACTGCCGATATAACTAAAGCAAAAAGGGTGGAAATAATTAAACAACTTTCTTAAATTCTTTTTACACAACCTGATGACACTCTCCTCTAATAGCTCGACTAACTATAATTCCAGTCGTCTTTGCTATGGCAAACATCGGCACTACAAACAAGAACATACATTACTAAATTACTTCTGAAGTGGCTAATTCGTTTATATCTAACCACCCGATTATTAGAGCTACCACAAAAAATCCTACCAATCAACATAAAATTGAAGACTTATGAGCTATCTAATTTAAAATAATTGCTTGAGATAATTCTAGTTTTGGAGACGACGCCATTTAAAAATTTCCATGGGTTTAAATTACTTTTGATAATAAAAACAAAATAATAAAATTAAGATATTGAGAATCGTTGACGAGAGATTCTATATAGTATCTGCTGTAGGGCTACTAATAAGATAAAACTAAGAGTTTCCCATACTAAAGTGTGGAAATAATGTCTTAAATAAACTACTAATTGGGGTAACTGACGAGAAGCTAATAGAAAACGATCCACTATTAAAAATAAAAATATTAACGGAATAGAAAGAATTAAAGCTAACATGCAGCTTTAGTAAAGAATTACTCCTATTTTTGAATAGTCCTGAGTACCATAGGTCCTGACCTATCACAACTCTCATAGAAAACAAAACAGAAATAAAAATAACAATTAAGAGTAGCTTGTGTAGAGGTCATCAACATAATAGCTGCTAAAATTGAATAGCCTAAGCGAGCTAACATCAGTATTCTGATAAATCCGCTTAATATTTAAATCAAGCGCGAACTAGCCATCGGCAAAGCTAAACTCAAAATACTTTTTGTTAGCTGACGGGTAGATTCTCCACGGCCTTTAAAGAAGGAAGATTAATGTTCACGGGTTTCACTAAATATAATCTTAGGCCACTTTTCCATAGTGATTTCTAAATTAACTCGGGATGGCGCTAGGTAAGTCAAATATTCTGAGCTGTCATAAGCTAAATTGTGAGATTGCTCTCTTTTAAATTGCTCCATAATAGTTTTATCACCGTATGTAATCCATCGAGCGGCGGCCACGTTAATAGCTTCATAAACACATTTTACGTTATATTCATTTTCTAATCGATAAGCAACTACATCAAATTGCAAAAGACCCACCACCCCTAAAATTAAATCATTCTATCCAGAGGCCGAAAGAGCTGGGTGGCACCTTCTTCAGACAATTGCGTTAATCCTTTTAATAAAGCTTTTTGTTTAAGAGAATCTTTAAGTCGCACCAATCGAAAAAGTTCAGGCGCAAAATTCGGAATACCACTAAATTTCAGTTTTTCTCCCTGCGTAAAAGTATCTCCAATTTGGATAGTTCCATTATTATGCAAACCAATAATATCCCCTGGCCAGGCCTCGTCTACGTTCTCGCGTTTTCCCGCTAAGAATGTTAATGCGTTATTGATTTGAACTTCTTTATCAAGTCGCACATGATAAACTCTCATTCCTTTTTGATATTGACCTGAAGTGATCCGTAAAAAAGCAATTCGATCACGATGATTTGGATCCATGTTGGCCTGAATTTTAAAAACAAATCCACTAAATTTTTTCTCTTCTGGTTTAACCACTCGGACATCGGCTTCTCGCGATTGCGGTGCAGGCGCTTCTTTTACAAAAGTATTCAATAATTCACGTACGCCAAAATTATTTATAGCAGATCCAAAAAATACTGGTGTTAAAGCCCCTTTCAAATATTGCGTGTGATTAAAAGTATGACTTGCTTCTTTTATTAATTCGACTTCACTGTGCAATTCCCCAGCTAAATCACCCAATGTTTTATCCAATTCGGAATTATTAAGATTTTTTATCCGTAAGCTTTTATTAGTGCGTTCGTATTTTCCCGGTTCGTAAAAATAAATGGCATCTTCAAGCAGATGATATATTCCTTTAAAACTCTTACCCATCCCTATCGGCCAAGTAACAGGAGCACAATAAATTTTCAGAACTGATTCGATTTTATCTAAGAGTTCCACGGGATGACAGGAATCGCGATCCATTTTATTAATAAAGGTCATAATCGGCGTGTTTCTTAGTCGGCAAACTTCCATTAATTTAATAGTGCGCGGCTCAACCCCTTTTGCTGCGTCAATCACCATTAATGCTGAATCTACTGCTGTCAGTGTTCGATAAGTATCTTCTGTAAAATCTGTATGACCAGGGGTATCTAATAAATTAATTAAATAATCCTGATAAGGGAACTGCATAACGGAGGTAGTAATGGAAATTCCTCGCTCTTTTTCTAACTCCATCCAATCGGAGGTGGCATGACGAGCTGATTTGCGGCTTTTAATCGTTCCCGTTAATTGAATAGCACCGCCAAAAAACAATAACTTTTCCGTTAAAGTGGTTTTTCCTGCATCTGGATGGGAAATTATTGCGAAAGTCCGACGTATAATTGTTTTAGTTTCTAATAACATCTCACTAACTTACCTATTACCTAACCTTAAACATCTTTATCGTCGCGAATAACGGAGCAGGATAACACAAGCAATAGCAAATAACACGGTGAGCATTAAGGCTGCTAATAGTGGAGGCAACTGATAAACCATCGCAAAGGATCCAAAAAACTGGTTCAACATATAAAAAGCAAAACCAATAATGACGCCAGTCAAAACTCGAATCCCCATGCTAGCCTGACGTAACGAACCAAAAATAAAGGGTACTCCTAAACAAATCATTACTACAGTGGTAAAAGGCTGAATAATTCTCTGCCAAAAAGAAAAAACGAAGGAATTAGTTTGGAGCCCTGCTTGAATACGATATCGAATCGTATGGTAGAGGCCTATAATTGATTGTTCTTCAACCGTCTTTCGACCTTGCTGCAATTGTTGAGGATCAAACACAATCTGCAGGGGCAGCTGACTTATTTCGATTTTTTTATTTGAGTGGGTGTAAAAAGAGACTGTTTAACATGATAGAGCACCCAGCGGCCTTCTGAATAGCGGCCTTCGGAAGCAAAAGCGGCTGATAGCAATCGATGTTGATTAAATTGAAAGCGACTTACATTACTAATTTTATGCTTTGAATCAATGGAGCCAATGTGGATGAATGAATCTCTATCACGTAGCCATACCCCACCCAATGCCTGATAGCCGACTGCCTTTGAGAGAGCAAGAGATCTCATTAGTGCCCCTTTCGATTCTAATCGGGGGGCCACAAATTCACCAATAAACGTTACCACTAGAATCATAAGCAATGCTGCTTTTACAACCGATCCTGTTACGCGAGCAATAGAAACCCCTGCTGCCCGCATTACGATTAATTCACTACTAGAAGCCAATCGGCCTAAACCAATCAAACAACCTAAAAATCCGGCCATTGGGAACAATTGATACAAATCGGAAGGTAATTGAGTCAAAACATACAGAAAAGCTTGTTCCAAATTATAATGACCTGAGCCGATTTTAGATAATTGGCCGATAAATTCCATAAAAATTTCAACGCCAAGTAAGATAAGAACGACTAGCACTGTCGCGCTAATGACAGCTTCACGGATATAACGATTTAGCAGTCGCATGAGGGCGCTCTTCGATTCAGACGAAGGCGGTGCCAACAATGCGATTGAAAAAAGAATAAAGCACACGCTACCACTAAAAATGATTCATTTATCCATTCTAATCCGACTGTTGGGCTCATTACCCCTTTTTCAATCCAGGTTCGGCCCAAGAACATTAAGTTGGCATAAACGATATAAATCAAAACAGCCGGTAAAATTTGAGCAAACTTGCCTTTTCGAGGATTAGCTTCACTTAAAGGCACCACTAATAAAGCGAAAATCCACACAGAGATAGGTATTGCCAATCGCCATTGCAATTCAGCTGCTGCCTTCAGATCCGTTTTTCTTAATCGCCATAGTTTAATTGTGGGCATGGCTTGTACTTTCCCGGCAATGCTCATTTGAGGTGAGTCGAGACGGATCCCGTATTGGACAAATTTTATAACATCGTACTTTAAATCTCCCGGCATCCCTACATAACGGGATCCGTTTTTAAACAAAACAAAGTTGGAATTAAAGTTAGAATTATTAAATTCCCTATTTTCACCAGCCTCACTGGCTGAGACAAGACTCCAACGCTCCTTGTTCCCCACGGTTTCTTCGCTTTCTGCTAAAAAAACGTTGATCATTTTTCTATGATGATTATTAACACCGTCAGTATAAAAAACCTTGCCATCATTGCCCAAAGGTTGAAACCGGCCTGGGATAATCTTCGCTAGAGAAGCTCTTGCCAAAGCTTCGTTAAGAATCTTAGCACGATACCACTCCATTCGAGGTTCAACCGAGAACATCAACCAAGCCACTATCAGTGCGATAAAGGTGGCTATGATCATAATCATAACTACAATCTGAGAACGACTTACCCCACACGCAGTCAAAACAAGCACTTCATGATCCACACTCATCCGTCCCAAAGCCAATAAGCTGCCAAGAAAAAAGCTCAAGGGCAGTAAATAACCCAATAATAGAGGTACCTGCAATGACATAATTTCCATTACCGCTTTAACGGTGATCTTACCAGCAGCGGCATCATTAAGATAATGAACAAATTGGTTAGTGATAAAAATAATTAGTAAGATTAACGTTGTCGCTAACAAAGTACTGAGAATTTCCTTACTCAAATAACGGAAGACAATCACTGACAAATCAAACCTTTTATGGTTGAATACAATTTTCTCATTAGTGAGCTGCTTACATTTTACCAGAGCACAATATAACATGGAAAAAACTTACAACCCCAAACTCATTGAAAAAAATGGGCTAATTACTGGAAAAAGCATCAGTTAAATCGCCCACCGGATTCAGGGACTCCCTATTGCATCATGTTACCCCCCCCCCAATGTAACAGGCACCCTTCATATGGGCCATGGTTTTCAGCAAACTCTCATAGATGTTTTAACTCGTTATCACCGAATGCAAGGTCATCGGACCCTTTGGCAAGGAGGCACAGATCATGCAGGCATTTCTACCCAGATGGTGGTCGAACAACAACTTGCTCAACAAGGACTCACTCGCCATGATTTAGGACGGAAATCCTTTATTGAGCGAGTGTGGAAATGGCGTAATCGTTCGGGAAATAAAATTACTCGCCAAATGTGTCGCCTGGGTGTTTCCATCGATTGGTCCCGGGAACGTTTCAGTATGGACGAAGGTCTTTCTCGAGCCACTACTCAAGCCTTTGTTCGTCTTTATAATGAAAGTTTGATCTATCGAGGGAAACGGCTCGTCAATTGGGATCCTATTTTAAACACAGCCATATCCGACCTGGAAGTAACCACCAAAGAAATGGATGGTACGCTGTGGTATCTTCGCTACCCATTAACTGATGGCACCGGACATTTAACAGTAGCAACCACTCGACCGGAAACATTATTAGGTGATGTAGCCATTGCTGTTCATCCCGATGATGAACGTTATCAACATTATATTGGCAAAAAAGTTCATTTACCTTTGACTAACAATCGGACTATTCCTATCATTGCAGATACCGCTGTGGATCGGGAATTCGGAACGGGTAGTGTAAAAATCACGCCCGCACATGATTTTAATGATTATGAGATGGGCCAACGCCACCAATTACCTTTAATTAATATTCTCACTCCTGAGGGACAATTAAATGAAAATGTACCCAAGCCTTATCAAGGTTTAGACCGTTTTGATGCCCGAAAAAAATTGTGGTCGATCTTGAAGAAAATCATTTTCTCGAGAAAACCGAGCCTCATCGTGTTCCAGTTCCTCGAGGCGAACGTTCCGGAGCTGTTATCGAACCATTATTAACGGATCAGTGGTTTTTAAAAATGGAATCGCTTGTAGAACCAGCCTTAGCCGCTGTCAAATCGGGAAAATTAAAGCTAATTCCAGCCACTTGGGAAAAAACTTATTTACAATGGTTAACTAATATTCAAGATTGGTGTATCAGTCGACAATTATGGTGGGGACATCGATTGCCAGTCTGGTACGATGAAGAAAAAAATTACTACGTCGGTCATTCGCCAGAAGAAATTCGAAAAAAATACCATTGGGGAACTGAAATAAAATTAGAGCAAGAAACCGATGTGCTTGACACTTGGTTTTCGGCCAGTCTATGGCCCTTCGCTACTCTAGGTTGGCCCGATAAAACTGAAACCTATAAAATTTTTTATCCTACCCAAGTCTTGGTCACTGGTTTTGACATTATTTTCTTTTGGGTTGCCCGCATGGCAATGATGGGATTAAAGCTCACGGGGAAACTTCCCTTCCATGAAGTTTATATTCACGGGCTAATCCGAGACAATCAAGGAAGGAAAATGTCCAAGTCGAAGGGTAACGTTATCGACCCAATCGATATTATTGATGGAATTTCTCTGGAAGAGCTTATCAAGAAACGAACTCGTGCTTTATTACAACCTAAGATGGCTAAATCAATTGAAAAACTAACACGAAGGGAATTTCCGCAGGGCATCGCCAGTTATGGAACAGATGCTTTGCGATTTACTTTTTGTGCTTTGGCGAGTACCGGACGCGACATTAATTTTGACATGGGCCGTATTGAAGGCTACCGCAATTTTTGTAATAAAATTTGGAACGCGGCTCGTTTCGTTATCATAAATACGGAAGGCAAAGATTTAAATCCTGAAAAACCTTTAACCTATAATATTGTTGATCGTTGGATCCGAAGTCGCTTACAAAAAGCTATTAAAGAAGCTAGAAAAGCCTTGGATCATTACCGCTTTGATTTTCTTGCTCAAATTTTATATGAATTCGTTTGGAACGAATATTGCGATTGGTATATAGAATTTGCTAAGTGTCTACTCTATAATGAGAATAGCAAACCCTCTCAGCAACGTGGCACTCGGATAACTCTCCTTGAAATACTAGAATCCTTATTACGACTGCTTCATCCGCTTATGCCCTTTATCACTGAGGAAATTTGGCACACGGTAGCGCCACTCGTAGATAAAAATGGCAATAGCATCATGATCGAACCTTACCCTGAATTTAATAAGTCCGAGCTTGATAAGGAGGCCAACGCAGAAATTGAGTGGCTTAAAAATGTCATCACCGCCATTCGAACGTTACGAGCTGAAATGAATATTTCTCCCGCTAAAACTATTACACTTATTTTCAACAAAGGAGAAGACAATGATAAAAAACGTCTGCGGGAAACTGAACAGTATGTAAAATCATTAGGGAAAATTGTCCAATGGCGATGGGCGGATACTAATGAACCGCTACCTCTCAGTGCCACGGATATTATAGGGAATCTTGAAATTCACATTCCTTTAGCAGGATTAATCCTTAAAGATATTGAACTTGCTCGATTAAAAAAGGAAATTACCAAGCTTCAAAGAGAGCAAGAAAATTCTCTAAAAAATTAGATAATCCTAATTATATAATAAAATCCCCTAAAGAAATTGTAGAAAAGGAACGGCTCCTTTTAAAAACAACACAAAAGACCTTAAAGAAATTACAATTACGATATACGAAAATTGAAAATTTATAATACCACTTGGATTAATTTAGAGCAGTATTATTTTAATAATTCCTGAAAAATTGGAGCCACTAATGTGGGCTCATGAAAATTAATAATTTTGCGACTTACATTGACAGCTAAAGCAAAAGTGACATTTCGCTCTATAACATGAGCCACCAACACCCCGTATCCTAAATTATTACCAGCGCTCCACACCACATCGCCCCACCGTCGAAACCTTGTCTTATATAGTCCTAGACCATAAAAGTCTTGATCTTCACGAGGACTCGCCTTGAAGTCTACTGGAACTCCATCAAATAATTGCTTAAGAGAGCCCCTTAAAATTCGCCCTTCTAACAACATTCGCATCCAACGAATAAGATCATTGGTGTTGGATAAGCTAGCCGCCCCGGCCAATCCATTAAAATTATAAGCACCGGTAACATCGTATACTTGCAATTCGCGATTATCATTGTAAGTTACTACAGGCTGATTACTAAAACTACTGGCGTAAGGATGGGAAATAGGTAAATAACCATGCGCCAATTGAGGCAATAAATCTTCCTCCAGTACACCGTAAGAGCAATAATGCGTCGATTTTAAATTTACGGAATCAAATAATTCTCGCATTTGCTGTGAAGATTTACGACCCGTTGCAGCCTCTAAAACTAAACCAGCAATAATATAATTAGTTGCAGAATCACTTAAAATTCCTCGAAAAGGTAATAAATATCCTAAGCGATATCGTACATTGGAACCTGTAATTAAATCTAAATAGCTTTCAGCTTGCCAAACCTTCTGGGGTTTGGCAGCAAATGCTTTTTGATAGGCCACAGTTTCATCATAAGACGGAAGACCCGAGGTGTTATTCAGCAGTTCTCGCAAAGTTACAGGTTTTAGGTAAGGATAGAGATCGACGATGAGCTTTAAACGGCCACCATCCAGGAGATGTTGATTACTTAAAAGAGCCAATGGCGAATCTAAGTCCAATACACCTTCCTCAACTCGCTTCAAAATAAGAGCGGCAGTAAACATTCGAGTAATTTTCCCACTTTGGAAAATATGTTCCGCAGAAAGAAGTTCGCGAGTTTCTACGTTAGCGTAACCTGCGCAATAATGGCGGATACAATTTCCCGTTTTACAAACACTTAAGATCACTCCAGGTAAATTATTCTTAATGATATCGATTGATTTCATACAAGAACTATACCGGATTTAAAGAAAAATCCAAAGATACTCCTTAATCGTAAGTAAAGTATCGTTAAAGAATTATCTTGTACCCGCAGCAGAAATTAAGGATTTCTCAAATCGAACGAAATACGAATAAGCGATGGGAACCACAATGAGAGAGAAAAAAGTACCGAACAATAAACCACCTACGATCACCCAGCCGATCTGATGTCGACCAATAGAACCTGCTCCTGTGGCTAAGGCCAAAGGAAGTGCACCAAATACCATACCCATTGTTGTCATTAAGATAGGTCGCAATCGAATTGTCGTGCCTTCAATAATAGCATCTGAGGTAGCTACACCTTGTTTGCGTAAATCATTTATAAATTGCGTAATCAAAATTCCATGTTTACTAATCATACCAATTAATGTAACTAACCCAATCTGGGAGTAAATACTAAAAGTTCCACCGGCTAACTTTAATGACAACAATCCCCCCACGATGCTCAAAGGAACAGCTAATAAAATAATCAAGGGATCAATAAAACTCCCAAATTGAGCCGACAACATCAAATAAATCAAAATAAATGACATAATAACAATGCCAACAATGCTTTGGGATGATTCTAAAAATTGCGCTGCTTTTCCTGAAAAGGCAGCATGTACGTTTGAGATTAATACTGTAAGCAAATGAGCTTTAATATAATTAATTACCTGATTTTCGCAATATCCTGGCGAAAGACGAGCAGAAATAGTTCCCGAACGAAAACGATCATAATGCGTGAAATTCCCCTGTCCCACAGTTGGAGTCAAATTAATTAAACTTGAGACGGGAATCATATTTTCTTTATTACGAGATGAGGGGGGCGCACTGCTTCGCACATACAGCTTTCTAAGTGCATTAAAATTGGATAGATCATCCTTTTGCATTTGAACGATAACTTCATAGCTCTTATTACCTGCTTGAACATCGGTCCAATGATTCCCACTCATCATCGCGCTTACCGTATCCGCAATATCTTGAATGTTTACACCCAGTACCGCTGCTAGATCACGTTTGATAGTAATGGCATATTGCTGAGTATCATATTTCAAATTGGTATGGACATTCATTACTCCAGGATATTGCTTTAAAATTTTAACCATCTTATTAATCGGGTCGAGTAAATCCATGTAATCCCCACCTGTCATAAAATTTAAATTGATATCATTTCCTTCTAATCCATAATTAACAATATCTGGAATATAAGCCGTTGTATCGATTCCCGGTATTGCTCCTAATTTTGGATTTAAGTCGGCGATCACTTCCTCAGTAGTTTCTTTTCGTTCACCCCACGGTTTTAAGGTAACGCGAATATTTACGCTGCTAGTGGATACTTGACTAATAACACTGGCAACAGCAGGGTTCTGCTTAATAATATGTTCAATCTGTTCAGCATATTGATCGGTATAATTTAAACTAGCACCGGAAGGTGAAGTCACACTTACCTGAATTAAACCAATATCTTCTTTTGGTATTAATTCCGAAGGTAAGCTAATAAAAAGCAGATAACCTAAGCCTGCAATAAATATCAAAGCAATGACAAAGAATCGACGCTTGCTTAAAGCAAATTTCAAGAGACGTTGATAATGATTTGCCAGTTGAAAAAATAAGCGATCAATGATTACGACTAATCGACTATCGTGAGTATGCACCAATAATATTCTCGAGCACATCATTGGTGATAAGGTCAATGCAACAAAGGCTGAAATAATTACCGCAGCAGCCAACGTAAATGCAAATTCTTTAAATAACTCTGCCGTAAATCCCTGAACAAACCCAATGGGTGCATATACAGCCACCAACGTGAGAGCCATTGCAATAACAGGGAAAGTAATTTCACGACTCCCTTTAATCGCTGCTTGCATTGGTGTCATTCCCTCTTCTATGTGACGATGAATATTTTCCAACATCACAATAGCGTCATCTACAACCAAACCAATGGCCAATACAATACCAAGCAATGACATGGTATTTATGGTGAAACCTAATAATGCAATAAAAGCAAACACCCCAATTAAACTAACGGGAATAGTTATAATGGGAATACTTGCCGCCCTTGCTGAACCCAAAAATAAAAATACGACGAGAATAACTAAAATAACCGCTTCACCCATCGTATAAAACGTTTCTTCTATTGCAGATTTTAAAAACGTAGAGGGATCATAATTCACGCTTGCTTGCATTCCCGGCGGTAAACTCTCCTGAATCTGGATCATGGCTTGTTTTACTTCATGAGCCACTATAATTGGGTTGGCTTCTTGCAAGGGTTCAATTAAGACTTCAATACCATTTTGACCATTAATTCGCATAGGTGCTTGATATAAACTACGATAGCCTAGCTCCACATGGCCAATATCGTTTAAGCGAACCGTACCGCCATCGGTGTGTTTAATTATTATATTGCCGAAAGCAGCCGCATTTTTTAATTGAGTATGCGACACAATACTGAAATTTCGTTTAGGTTCTTGGATGGAGCCGGCAGGAAAATAAATATTATTGGCGGTCAGCGCATTTTTGACATCAGTCACAGTCACTTGATAAGCAACCATTTTTGAAGCATCCAACCATATACGCATGGCATAATCGCTTGCGCCTAAAATATCAACCTCGCCCATACCGGGCAATTGCCGCAAAGCAGGTTGAACCGTGCGTTCTACATAATCTCGAATATCAGCGGATGATTTTTGAGGATCAATAAACCCCACTCCTAAAACTGGACTCCCTTTGCTTCCTACCGTAATGGTCGAGGGATTAGCATCGGGAGGCAATTTATCACGAATACCAAATACTTTATCTCTAACGGCGTTAGCTTCTTCTTCAAAGTTGCCTCCCAGACGAAATAAAACAGTCACATAACTACTACCCGAATAACTTGTTGAATTAATAGCAGCCACATGATCAACGCCCAATAGCGCATTCTCAATTTGAGTCGTGACCTGGCTCTCCATCAACTCGGCACTTGCACCTTCATAAGAAGTAGCCACTGTCACTGTCGGTAGTTGTAATTTAGGAAAAAAACGCAGCTCAAGACGTTGGAATGAAACAATTCCCAAAACAACTAAAATTAAGCTTAAAACAATGGCCAAGACAGGCTGACTAATGCAAATTTCAGACAATTTCATTTCAAAACTATTACTACTCAAATTACTTGATAAATTACGCCTCTTGCTTCACGACTCTCACGACACTTCCATCGTCTAATTTTTGCTGTCCTGCCACTACTATGGTATCTCCAATTTTCAAACCACTTAACACTTGTGCCTGATTATCCAACCGGGCACCGATTTTGATATATATCTGCGCTACTTTATCGCCCATCACCTTATAAACATAATATCCCTTTACGTCGGCTTGAATAGCTTCTTCTGGAACCACAGCTGTATTTTTAGCAACCGAAATTTGATGAGAAACATGCACAAACATACCCGGTGACAATAATTTCATATCATTGGGGACTAATGCTTGGATAGAGATTGAATGTGTATCGGAATTAACTGTTGGTGAAATGAAACTTACTGTGCCATAAAAAACTTTTTTAGGATAAGTGCTGCTAGTGATAGTAATCAGCTGATCTAACTTCAATTCAGGCAAAAAATTTTCGGGCAATTGATAGTCCGCTCGTAACTGGGAGGTGTTTATTAAAGTAACTAAGGGATCTCCAGCTTTAACGTAATCTCCTATTTGGACATGAAAAACACCCAATACGCCAGAAAACGGTGCGGTTGTAATCTTTTGATTTAAGGCAGCTAACTTACTTTTTACCACCGCTTCCTTACTTTCCATATCTGCTTGCAAGGTAGCTAATTCCTGTTGAGAAATCGCCTGATTTAACAATAGCTTGGAACGCTCATATTTGGTGCGAGCTAATTTCATGGCAGTTACCGCTGACTGACAATCGGCTTGTGCTTGCACATTATCGAGCTCCACAATAGGCATTCCTTGATCCACTTCTTGACCGCTTTCAAAATGAATTCCTGCTATTCGTCCGTCTGATTCGGCGCTAATTGTGACGACTCGCACCCCAGACAAACTGCCTAACGCACTAACAGCATTGGGAATATCGGCCGTTTTGACTTGAGTCACATCCACCAAAAGAGGCTGTGGCCTTACAGACACAGGCTTAGTAGCTCGAGCCCACATAGAGCTAAACAAGAAATAAATGCCAACAATGAAGACAAGACTCAAGAAGAAGCTGGATTTCCAGTATTTATACATGAACAATACTCATTTTACTGTCGCGACATCGAGTCGCTGAGTATAATTGGATTTACGTCTCACTTCCATTTCCTTATCTGGGTTCTAACACCCAACCTTAGACCGAAATTCAATGAACCAAGGAGGCTACGAAGAATCAAGATCATATCACGTTTTTAATCTTTATTAAGGTTATTGAAGTATATTGGTATATTGCTCAATCTCATTTTCGTTGTTTCTCTAATCAACAAGCAAAAAAGAAATACCTTGAAAAAGTAAAAAAAGTAAAAAAAGTAAAAAAAGTAAAAAAGTAAAAACCAATTTGTAAAAACCAATTTATTTAGAAGGGACTAATCAAATTGTTGGAGAGTTACCTACCCCGTACCCACCAAAATCTACAGGAATAGAGAGCAAATGGTATGACTTTACTTCGACATCGACAATTGCTCTTGCGAATAGCAAAAAATAAGGAATTGATGTGAGCGTTAAGACAAATAATGGGTAACAATCCCTCTGATATGTATCGATTACTTAATCAATATGGCAAAAAACTTATTTCTCTTTTTAACATATATCTCTTTTTAACAAAGATATTTAGAAATAGTTTTAAAGATAACCAAACAAATACTGCTACAAAAAGTAATAACTCTACTCCTTTTCCACCATTAAATACAAGCCTAAATCCTTTATTTTTAGAATTTATTAATAACCCAGGTCCTAAATTTACAAAATACCATAGAAACCCAAGTAGAAAACGAAATGCATCATGATGAACTTAGGGAAGAAGAAACAACTGAAAACGATATGAGTTATGAAGAACTTATGTGTAATCTCGTTGCTGATGAGCAATTAAAAAAAGCGGCTGAAGAAAATACCCAAGCATCTTCTTGTCATCCTTATGCCTTATTAGAATTAACGGCTGAAGCCACTGCAGAAGAAATCGCTGCCACTTCATTATCATTATTGGCAGAGGCAGCGCCCGCTGAGAACGAAAAGCCAAGCTATACATTTTATTTTGCGAACGTGCTGCAGCGCTCAGTGCAATCGCAGTTGCTCTTAAAAAGAAGGGATCAAACCCGGAGAAGAATTAATATCTCACCTCTCAAAAGAAATAAATGCTGGACATCAGATCCGCACAGTATTTAGGAAAATGAAGTTCATTTCTTTTAAATAGTACCTCATTCTTCACAGAATTGAATTTTACGTATTATCTTTTTTCTAAACTCAGCCGGATAGTAAGATTCGATAAAAATTTCATTTCTATTTTTTTTGGAGTTCAAATAGAGCTCAAATTGCCTACAAATCATTTCAACTATAATACAAATACAAATTTCTAGAAAATCAAAATTCCTTAAAGCGTTGAGGATAAAATTGAAAGCGTTGAGGATAAAATTGCTTGTGATTACTCAGGAACTTAGGATGACAATATTCATAGATAGACTTTAATCATCAAAAAAGTCGTCTGGTTGAATGAGATATTCTCTAATTTCATCTTTAGGAATAGCCTGTCGCAAAATATAAACAACAGGTGTATATAATCGCAATACTTCTAAAACCACTGCTTGAATATAAGTTAGTTTTTCAAAATCTCAATAATTTAGCAAGGAGATTAGAACAAACTGCCACCACTTCTTCAGAAATTTTCTGACGAGTGTTCGGATTTGAGATAATAAAACCAGAGTCCCCAAAAGAGCAGCTACACTGGTAAGATACCCAACCATATAAAACACTACATGATTTCGAACTAAGATAAACTTTGAAGAATCCTCGTTAGTAATAGAATATGAATGTAGTAGAGTTCCTAATAAATTATCATAATCTCTATGACGATATAACCTCTCAAGAACTACCCTATTAGCAGAAGCTCGTGCAAATTTAATATCATATTGATATTGAAATTTTTCTTAGTGGATAAAATCCATCGCAGCTGTGTGATAGCCATATTTTTATCTCTAATCATATTTAAAATTTTAAGAATACGTTTTACCAATGTTTCAATATTGATATCAATATCATGGGAAAGAGTATCTTTTACAATTGTAATATTTAAAACTAGCCGGTCCATTTCCTCATCAAAAAATCATATTCGAGCTGCCAATCAAGCTTTTCTCTCAATTAATCAACATTATTTTACATTTAGCAGAAATTGTTTCGATATATTGATTAAAATAAACTTTGCTATCAAAAAGTTTTTTTGAGTCCTCGGTCTTTTTCTATTAAGCGACGTTATTCATTGTTAACAAATTATCCTTATCTATAAAAAAAAGGTTCTAATTTTACCAAATAAGGATTCTTTCGATAATTATCCCGATTATTTATTAAAATATTCTCAACAAAGTCAGGATTATAAACATAATAATGATTGTCCATGATAATATTTATAAAAAATATCTCTATATTTATCCTATAATTTTTTAAAATAAGTTTAATAATCCTTTTGAAAGTGTAAAAAAAAGAGTAATGTTGGATCCTTAACCGTAGGAACAGAAGCCATATTTTTTCTTTTACATAAATTAAATTACCAACGGAAGAGGTTTTCCCGAGTGTGTAAACTCTTCAATATAAACTTTATCAAAGGATACCCTCGCTTTCTCTAGCATCGATTTAACCGCATTTTAACCACATTCTCGTACGATTTGGGACCATAGATAAAAAATTAGCCTTGGGATCTTGTACAATTAATCCTTGAACATTCAATTCTCTAATATGCCCTTTTTGTCTAGTAATTCTTAAAAAGATTTAGATTTAGTCATAATGTTTTGTCCATTGCTTTAATTCCTCCCGAAAAATTAAATTAATAGGCTGCGATATGGATTAATCAATATGTGATCTTCGTTCACCTTGACTTTTAATTAATTTACGAGCAAAGGCAATGGTGAGCGTAACACCAACGCCAGCCATAAAACAAAGAGCTAGATCTTTTTTTCGCCCTGAAAGATCAAAGAACCTTGAGGTTCGAAAATTCGTAAAACTGTTTTAATTTCAGCGTACGAGAAAAGTCAAGGAGAAAAAATCAAATTTTTTATGTTTCACTGTAATCTCATAAAAATCTTTATTTTCTGAGACAGAAATTAATGTATAAAGACGTGTAATCATAAGCCCGTTAATATTGGCTTCTACAACTACAAGTTGTCCCGCATCAAAAGAACGAATTTTCCATGTGTTATAATTGCTAATTTTTAATCTCTTCATTATGTTTTATGACATTGATAATTTTAACATACGTCCAACTCCCCTAACCCAATAACTTTTTAATTTTAGGATGACAACTGCTGCATACAGTCCCTGATACGGTTTTTTTTGAAATTGCATCTAAAGTAATTACTCTCTGTGTGATCGGATCTTGAATAACTCGATACTTCATTTGCATACATTCACACAATATATCACTCTGTACGAGAGACACATCAGTCGCATTCAACTGATCCGTTTTAAAAAAATGCTGTAGTTCATCTGAAGTAAACAAAGACATTTCATATACCAATCGAAAAACTTGGTCAAGATCATCCCACTGGCCCACACTCACTAACTTATTATCAGCTAATTCAATCTCACTCCATTGACTTTCTGTCCCTTGGAATGATTCTTTGCGGGATTTCCTTAATTCCCAAATAATAAATCGCAAAAATATCGGTACCAATCACTCGAGAGGCTATAATGATCTCATCGTTTAGTTTTCGAATGGTTATGGTGATCGTGAGGTGCTCTAAAAAACTGCTGATATTAAGCTACTAAACCAACAGATAGAACTTCATACAAACCAGTCTGAGAATTAATGAGATTTTTTTAAATTAGTTTTTTGATAAAATTTAGAATGTTTTTGCATCAATAACTAACTGCCACTGTCACATCTGTTGCAGCAATAGCTATTCCTAAACGTGAGGTTTTTTCAATAACACCTAACTCACCAAAAAAATTACCCAGGATTAATTAATGGTCTCGATATTACTCGGCCTTCACCCTTAAGAAATTATATTTCTACCGTGCTGTTTAATAAATAATAAACTTTGTCAATAAACTTTGTCGGATTTATCTCCTTCTCTAAAAAAGACTTCTCTCTTTGAAAAATGCTGGATGCACTTAAAAATCGACATTGCTAATTTTTGTGTGCCTTCCTTCCTCTTGAAGTTGCTTAGTAAATTTAAATATTAATTGTTTCTGCCCCTATTCTTTTAATAATTCCTTTAATTTTGAATTAGTTTTGAGAAATTGTCGAAAAACAGAATGTGAAATAGTAAAAGTTTTCACTACTTTATTAAAAGTTCTAGCACTGACATTGCGCCTAATTAGTTTTGCTGTCAATAAAGCCTGCTCTCCAAAATAATCATCCACTTCTATACGAGCCAGCACTATTTCATTTCCTTTCTTACTCATAGGTGAAAATCCGCATTGCCCCAGAAATATTGCCCCAGAAATAATTATATGATTTGATCTCCCAAATCACCTTCCTTTAGAGCTTATTTTCTGTAATAACGGTTTTAATATCCTCAGCTAAGATCCTCAGCTATAACAATTCCTGTCAACAATGATGATTATAAATTCAAAATGAACACTTCCGTATCTTCTCTCTGACCATTTTGTGCAGGATAATAATTTTTCCGAATTCTAATTTTAATGGCCCTTATTTTTTTTATAAAAATCAATAGCCACTTCATTACTAACTTGCACTTCTAATAAAATACGAGTAGCTAAACGTACTCTAGTAAAATCCATCGCTTGAATCAACAAACATTCAGCAAACTTTCTTCTTTGATGTTGAGGTTTTACAGCAATATTCATCAATTGGCATTAATTAGCATTCGGCGTGTTGTAATAATATTACAATAAAACTAAAGACTTTATTATCGTATCCCAAAATCCACCCGAAATACTGATCTTTCAAACAATCACGATTTTTTTCAGACCAAGGATACGGCATACTGATTTTTGCGATTTCAACGAGATCCTTAATATATTTGCTCCGTGAGAGAATGGATTTTCATTCTCTCATCAACTTTATGGCTGTTTTTAAGTCGCTCCATGTTTGAACTTTTAACGCTGTATTTTGCAATAAATCTGCTGGAGAATAGCTTCTAATTATTTGCATTTGCGATTGCTTCGCGGAATTAATTAAATAGGTGACCCGAGAACCTAATAAAATGACACATTCCACTAATTCACTGGACTCCCAGGGACCCGTTTGAAGACCACCTCTAACTTGCTTTTTCGTAGCTTTTGCAATTTTTTCTACTAATTGAGCCTCTGCCTCATTTAGCAATACCGCATCAGCCAGCAAAACACCAACTTGGTGATTCTGAGAGTCCAATAAATCATACCTGTAGTATTCAAATAAAACCGACGTTCGAAAACGCCAGACATCAATACCCATCAACGGCAAATAATGTCTCACAACTTAATTTTACTCATCCACTTAATATCAATACCTTATCCTACCATAAGAGGATTAAATTCGCCTTCTCTTAATGAAATTCTTAGAGTAACACTCAAAGTATGAAGATCCTGACCGCGGGAGCTTCATTTATCAAAGTCACCTCTTATGCTAAGATAGCCCCGCATTATGATAAAGAAGATCATTTATGATAAAGAAAATCATTAAAGTTGTTTTGCCTCTTTCGCTCATTGCCATTCTGCTTATCAGCGGTTATTTTTACTGGCGCCATGAAAAGCGTTATCCCAGTACGGACGATGCCTACATTCAGGGAAATGTAATTAATATCGCTCCTAAAATCAGTGGCACTATTGCTAAGGTGTACGTTCGTAACCACCAGCACGTCCAGAAAAATCAACCTCTCTTTGATATTGATCCAGCTCCATTCACCATCGAGCTTATCAAATCTAGTGCACAGCTCGATGAGACCAAACAGAAAATTCAAGCCGCTGATATGGCTGTACAATCAGCCAAAGCAGTAGTAGCCGAAAGGAAAGCGGAACTTATTCATGCTCGTCTTGTTACCCATCGTATGTTGGCTTTAATGAAAAAACAATTTGTTTCCCGCGCAGACGGCGACCTTGCCATTAAAAATTTAGATGTAGCCAAAGCCGCATTAACCGCAGCCAAAAACCAACTGCAAGAATTAATTGAGAAACGGGGACAAATTGATGATAAAAATGCTCAATTGCGATTAGCCAAGGCAGCCATAAAAAATCGCGCCTCGATTTAGAATACACCCATATTGTTGCTCCAGCCGATGGCTTCATAGCTAATTTTAACTTGCGGCGAGGCGATAATGTTAACTCTTATCAAGTTTTATTCGCCTTAATCGAAGATAAAGTTTGGTGGGCCACGGCTAATTTTAAAGAAACGCAACTTGAAAATATTCGATCCGGTCAATCAGCCACCATTAAAATTGATATGTATCCTGATCAAGTTTTTCTTGGGCACGTTGCGAGCATTAGCGAAGATAGTGGAACGAGCTTTTCCTTACTGCCCCCGGAAAATGCTAGCGGCAATTGGGTTAAGGTGACTCAACGGTTTCCTGTAAAAATCATTATTACCGATCGAAAACCTAATTATCCTCTCCGCTTAGGAGCAAGCAGCACTGTTACTATTGACACAACTGCCGTTCACTAATTATGAAGACTGCCATACTAATAAATAACAATAATCTCTATTCCCGAAGATGGCTCGTTATCGCAACTATTATGATAGTTGCTATCTTAGAAGTGCTGGATTCTACCATCGTTAATGTCGCTTTACCCTACATAATGCCTTCACTCGGAGCTAATCAAAATCAAATTACGTGGGTATCGACTTCCTATATCGTCTCTTCAGCCATTATGTTGCCTCTGACTGGATTTTTTAGCAGTCGCATCGGTCAAAAACAATTACTTTTAACGAATATCAGTGGTTTTATGGTAGCATCCGTTTTGTGTGGAATTGCACAATCCTTATCAGAAATCGTCATTTTCCGAGTTTTCCAAGGACTTTTTGGCGCTTCCCTTATCCCCTTATCTCAATCTATTTTACGAGAAACTTTTCCCCTGGAAGAACAAGGCAAAGCGATGTCTATCTGGGGAATTGGAATTATGGCTGCGCCGGTATGCGGACCCGCTTTAGGTGGTTTTATTACAGAACATATGAGTTGGCGGTGGATTTTCTATATTAATCTTCCAGTATGCCTATTAGGTTTAGCATCGACGCTAATGGTAATTCCCGAAACAGAACGTCGTTATCAACGTATTGACTGGTTGGGGCTAATTTTAATGGTCATTGGCGTTGGTGCTCTACAAATTTTTCTCGACAAGGGTAATGAAAATGACTGGCTAAATTCCAATCTAATTTTAATACTCTTGGTAATGGCAATTTTTTGTACGATATATTTTATCATTCGAAGTTTAACCCATTCTTCTCCAGTCGTTAAATTAAAAATTTTTAAAGATCGCAACTTTAGAATTTCCTGCCTGGTGCTTGCTTTATTTTCCGGCTCGTTATTTGGCTTAATTACCTTAGAACCTATCTTATTAGAACGTTTATTTAATTATCCGGCTCTAACCGCAGGATGGACGATGGCGCCTTTAGGAATTGCTAGCTCAGTTTCTATGATATTTGTGCCACAATTAATGAAATATATTAACATTAAAATTATTTTAACCACCGGTATAGTATTTTGCATTTACGGTGCCCTTCGATTTACACACATCAATCTAAACTCATCGATTCAGGAATTTTTAGCGAATAATGCCTTCTTAGGTTTTGGTATGGGATTTCTCATGGTACCACTTACTACTTACTCCTTGGCTACTTTACCTAAAAAGGATATTACGGAAGGTGCTGGTTTATATAGCTATTCGCGAATGCTCGGAACATCAATAGGAATTTCTCTCTTAAGCACACTCGTCAGCCGTACCACACAAATTAATTGGAATACTTTCTCAAGTCACATCACCATTTACAATCCTAATCTTCATCAATTGGTTGCCTCCCAACAATTGACTTTTCTACACCATTTAGAAGTCAACCGCCTCGGTTTGATTGCGCAACAACAAGCAAGTATGCTCGGCTTTTTGGATGGATTCAGAGTCATTGCTATTATCTTTATCTTATTGATACCATTGCTACTCACTTTGAAGACCATTGAATTACACAGCGATACCAGCGTTGCTTCACATTAGAAAGGTGAAAAAAAATGGAATGTACTTTCTGCAAAATTGCTAAAGGTGAACTTGGAGAATTAATTTATGAAGATGATCAGGTAGTAGCTTTTAACGATATTACGCCTCAAGCTCCTACCCATATTCTCATTATTCCACGTCATCATATTTCTACAATTAATGATACATCCCAATCAGATGAGCAACTTTTAGGACATGTGATAACCACAGCGATTCAGCTCGCTCGGGATAATAACATGGCGAATGCGGGTTATCGTCTCGTACTCAATTGTAACCGGGGCGGAGGACAAGTCGTATACCATATCCATCTTCATCTACTCGGAGGACGCCAAATGAATTGGCCGCCAGGCTAACTCTATGATCGAAGTGCGGTTTCGGCATGCCCTGAAACTCTACAAGACAATCGGAAATCTAGAAAATGACCAATACCACAGAAAAACATGTTGAAGCTATTTTAATCAACCTGGGGGAAGATATTCATCGTGAAGGCTTAAGGGAAACCCCTCGCCGCTTTCAGAAAGCCCTAGAATCTCTTACCTCCGGCTACCAAGACAAATTGCATGAGATTGTTAACAACGCCATTTTCGAATCCGATATGGACGAGATAGTTATCGTTAAAAATATTGAGCTTTATTCGCTATGCGAACATCACCTTCTACCTTTTATTGGCAAATGCCACGTAGCTTATTTGCCAAATGGCAAGATCATCGGTCTTTCAAAAATTGCACGTATTGTGGATATGTACGCCAAACGCTTACAAGTCCAAGAAAATCTCACCAAGCAAATTTCAGAATCTATCGCTAAAGTCACGGATGCCAAGGGAGTCGGCGTCATTATTGAGGCAAAACACCTTTGCATGATGATGAGAGGGGTAGAAAAACAAAATTCTAACATGACAACCTCCATGATGCTTGGTACTTTCCGAAAAGATGAGCGAACTCGGGCTGAGTTCTTGAGTTTGATTAGGAATTAGCTGATGGTATACTAACCTCCCTCAAGCCGAGGTGGCGGAATTGGCAGACGCGCCGGATTCAAATCCGGTGGTGGCAACACTGTGAGGTTCAAGTCCCTCCCTCGGTAGTTAAATTAAAGTGTTACAACACTTCCAAGTTAACCACTTTACCCACTGTATTTTTGCGTGACTTTTGCGGGAGTGAGTTCGTTCTATTTTTACCACTAAGATTTTGTTAACAGCAACTTGTTATGTTATCCAACTATGTAGAATCAATCATTATATTACATCTTAATTGATTCGTTAGATAATATTAATGTGTAATTTGCTTTAATATTATTAAAATAAAAATCGCTGGCGTATACTATATCAAGATAGGGTACATATTATGTCACCTTAGCTTAAGCGAAGTTATTGCCTTGAAAAGAACTACTCTATCAATCCAATTGCATAGAAACTTATCATTTTGGTATAAAGTTGTCTATAGTCCAGGCGCAGATATTAGAGATGTTAGAAAGATCGGTGCATTTACACCTACCGTTGCAGATAAAAAAACAAATGCATTTAAAAGTACCACTCCAGAGCCTAAAAGTTCCACCCCAGAAGCGCTTATAAAAATAAATCCAAATATCCCATACACCCATAAAAAATATCAAGATGTTAGAGGTTTTGGCACGATAATAGGTAAGGTTACAGATCAAATAACAGAATGCGCTGAAATTCTGAAAAATTTCGAAGCTTACGAAAAGATAGTGGCTAGAATGCCTCCAGGTCTATTGATACCCCCACAGGCACTGGGAAAACAAGCCTTTGTTGGGGCAGTAGCTGAAGAAGCCAATATATGGTGGTTGTCAAGTGCAACGCAATTTAATAATCCATACTTTGGTAACTCTCCGAAAAGAATGTACGTGATGCATTTGAGAGAATGCGAGAAAGAGCGAAAAGAGAATCACGACTAAGTATTACTATTCTATAGATGAAATTGATGCTATAGGCTCACGTCTTAACTCTAATGATGATAGTGATGCGAATCGTAGAGTATTGAGTGAGTTGCTAATTCAGATGGATGGAGGGTCTAGGAAGAATGAAAATTTTTTTTGTAATTGGCGCAACTAATGCTCCTGATATATTTAGACCCCTCCATTAAAGCGTCTAAGAAGATTTGATAAAATTATTAAAGTTCCACTTCCTAATCATGAAAACCGAAGAGCTCTTGTAGAGTTTTATCTATCATTTACTTGTTTATAATACGAGGAGTATCAATGATGAATTTATGGAAGAATTCGCATCGGATTTAGAAGGTTATAGTTCACAGTACATCAAACATCTTATCAACAAAGCAGCAATTTTTTCAGTAAAAAGTCATGCAATAGCAATAAATAGAAATCAGATGCTAAAAGATATCAGAAGATTTAAAGAGCACAATACCAATGCCACTCAAAGCCTATAAGATATCTATGCTCCGGGACGATGAATGATGATAATGATTTTAAAAAAATCATATCGACAATACAATCAATATCTAACGTATAACGAACACCTGGTGAAACTGAAACGGTAATAATAAAGAGCCGTATACAATCCACCTAAGAAAACGATTTCAGAACATAAATCACCCACCTTATCTGCTACAAATGCAACATTCTAATATTAGCAAGTTTAATTATTTTATTATTTTTCCTTTTTTAATAATCTTTTAAGAATTTGGTAGCTATATTGCGTTCACACGGAAGTCTTCAATAAAAATGATTAATTTAGATCAAATTAAAAAGATTTCAACTAAATTTCCTTTCGTAAGAGATTGGTATTACAATTTAGTCAAAATAGTTCTTTTATTTTTAAAAAATGCGTTCATTATATGGGGAGATCTATGCTATACAATTTATCTTCATTATATAAGCCAAATAATTTTGGATATTATCTAAAATTCAATGATAAGAATTTAATTAAAACGTTGGAAATTTTAAAAGAGACACTATTAAAAGAGACACTAAACAAAGTTAATGGTAACGCTTGCTTAGTCATTGCGAATAGGTCCCTTATTTAAGCGTAAACCAACACCTTTTACGGCGCAGAAGCGCTTGATGGCTTGATTTTCTATGCAATCGACATTAAGGAATAATACCAATTTATTGAAAAAAATCCTACATTCGCAAAATGCTATAGCACTTTTTTGGAAGATTTATTATAACATAACATGAATTGAGTCTTCTCTAGGACTCACCTCAAAAACTATATCAACAATTTTTAGCGAAATATTCAGATTATCTTGACAGAATTCCTCAATGGATGGTCACCACTTATCTGAGTATTACGATGGAAGCCTTGAGTCGCTTAAAAAGCGGAGTTAAATAACAGTCTCTCTATTATTTAAATATGCTTTCGTACCTTTATGCTTTCGTACCTTCCATAACAATTAAATGAGGATCTGTTAATCTATTTATTATTATACCACGGTGTGGTATCTTACTTTTACAATGAGGACATTTTGGATTTGCTTCCAGAAGAAAATTTCGCTTCACAATTAGAATTAGGAAAAGATTGGACTATATCTTCCAATAAATCCTCAGATATATTATTCTACATAACCTTTTTAAAATCAGATTTCCTTAAAATTACATTTGAGCAGATATTATAATAAAAATGTGGGAACGCCTAAGACATCCCGCTATATCTCATAAAATGAAAGTTATAATTACAAAAGGGACATGTTCCTTTATAAGGATATTTACCTTTAGTAATAAAATTTTTAATCGACCTAATAAATTGGAAGATATTTTCAACTAATTAGGCTTAATACACCCCTGCGTACCACTTTTCGGCACATCACCGAAATCAATCGGTAGTTAATTATCCATAATTACGCAGAAGAAGCAGCACAACGATAATTTATAATTTACTTCATCTTCCTCTTCATCTTCGGAAGAGTGCCCCTTCACGCCCCCAAAGCCCCAGTCCTGCGTTTATCAAAAATTAACGGTAGCTGTACTGGATTTTCATTAAAAGCTTCAACCATTCATGTTAAATATTCTAGGATTTGTAGTTTGTGTCTGACAGATGTTCCAAGAGTTTTTGAACGGTTTTCTCACTAGCTCCCACTACCCACTATTAGGATTTTCATATTTCTCATTTACTTATAAGGAGCTTCTAAAAGGTGTTTATAAACTTTAGCATATGACAAGCTAATGGGGGTGGATTACGTGCCTAACGGCACTAATCACCCTACCTTCCTCCTCTGAATAGGCGCGTAATCCACCATATCCTTTAACCTTTAATTTAACCTACCCGGCCACAGATTTAACGGCACTATGCCACCTATAAGTAATTTTTACTAAGTAAATGATGTCCGCTATGTTAATAGTATTTTAATCTAGACGTGTTATCTTTATCCATACTATAAAATTAGGGAGAAGTATTAGAAGTAAATCCACAGAAAGAAGAAATGCTGGGTTTTCCAATCTAGAAGAGAATAGGCAATCCGAAAGAGAAGAGCTCTTTAATCCGAACACCTTCCTTCGATCAACCCTGCAAACCCTTCTTTCGATGCAAGCACAACAAGCATTTTCCAGTCAGCAAAGAAAAAGCTATCATTGAAGAGGAACTAAGAAGAGACGAGTTAAGGAAAGCGGCAGTAAGTATAGTTTAGCGCGCTTTAAAAAATCTTCCTTAAAGGAAGCTTTCTTTTAAGAGGTAAGCAAACTAAGAGATCTTAGATGTCGTTAAATCAATAGATTATAATAGATGAAACGTAAAGCCCATAGTTGGCGAAATGAAAGCCTAAAAAGAAATAGATAAAATAGATAATATTGTTAGTGCCTTTACTTAAAATCCCTGAACATATTTTCTAGCAATTTCCTGTCTATTTAATGGTAAAAGATAGCAAGAGTTAATCATTTCCTCAAAAAAACTTTTTGGAACTATGGGATTTTAATTCGATCGATGAAATTATTGGTATATATGATGACGATTTAAAATGTGAAGCTTCTCTATTTTCTGAAAATTTCAGGCAACAAAATAAGAAAGCGAGAGAAAAAAATTAAAAATTCTAGATATCTACCGCTATGCAAATGGAAATATTTGGACACTGATTACTGATAAACAAGGCATATTCGATAAAAATAAGAATTTTATTCGAGTAATAAGTCAAGTATCTCTACTCAATAAATATTTAATAAAACGTGCCTCGCTAATTCTAGAAAACAGTTTAACAAAAGAAGTAAGAAATAGTTATTTACTAAATCAACCAATTTCTTCTTTAAATTTATCTCCACGCAAAAACGAATGTCTTTATTATTTATTGTGAGCAAAAACAGCTAAACAGGCGGATGCTTTACTCGGATTATCTCCCAGAACGCTGTAGAATCATAATAACACTCTTAAATGTAAATTTAACTGTCAGAGTAAATTTGAACTAATTGAAAAGGCTATTTTCATTAGCTAAAAGCCGTTGTGACGGGCGCCCGATTTGACAACCATTCCAATTCTACGTTGTTTTCAATTACTTTCTCATCTACCAAGCTTTGATAAGCTTTAGATACTATGAGGGGATTGATTTGATATTCCATGCTGATTTTTCTAATCGATGGAATCACCCCCCTCCTTCGGGATAGCTTCCATCTACAATCACTTCAATAATTTTCTCTTTAAGCTGTTTATAAATGGGTTGTTTGTCTTTCCAGTGCATCGTCTCGCCTTCGCTTTGCTCTAGTGCCTCTGGCACGATGATCCACATCAAAATATAAGCGATAATTACAAAGCTTACCGAAAATAAAATCTACTAAAATATCACTAATAATAAAGAACCATCCGCATGATTATTGGATCAACGTTGAAACATTCACCCTCACACTCCAGCAATCTTACGGTTGGTACAGGAACGATATAAGCATTTAATTGTATAGCGCTTACAAGCTAAATAAAAATGTTTTTCGAGTAAATCCGAAAATATTCCCTGATAAACACCACATCGGTAATCCAAAGGTGAAATCATATTTTTTACCTCCGCGCATTTGGCTGATAATATTCATAATATGCTCGCCCCGTTCGGGGAAATATTCTGCAAGCCATTCTTTGAATAAATCTTTAATTTCATAGGGCAGACGAACCAGAGTGTAGTTCGCATGCTTTGCTCCCGCTTCACTCGCTGCTTTTTTTAGGATATTCTCTAATTCCTTATCATTAATCATAGGTATCATCGGAGCTGCTATCACGCGAACGGGAATACCTACTGTCGTTAAATGTGAAACAGCTGCTAATCGAGCTTTAGGTGTGGAAGCTCGAGGTTCTAATATTTATTTTAATTCATTGGAAAGTGAAGTAACACTTATCGCTACTGTTGTTAATCGCCGTTTTACCATGGCTGTTAAAAGATCGATATCCCGTTCGATCATTGAATTTTTAGTAATAATACTCACTAGGTGATCATAGGCATTCAAGACTTCTAAAATACTACGAGTTACTTTTAAGTTTCTCTCTACCGGCTGATAAGGATCAGTATTAGCGCCTAATATAAGGGATTTACAGATATAACTGGGCTTGTTAATTTCTCTTGTATGTAATTGCGCCGCGTTAACTTTATAAAAGATTTTCGTTTCGAAATCGAGTCCTGCCGATATGTTCATATAAGCATGACTGGATCTCGCGTAACAATAAATACAGCCATACTCACAACCCTGATACGGATTAATCGATTATTTAAAACCAATATCTGGAGAATCGTTACAGGTAATAACCGTTTTGGCATTATCTTTAAAGAGCGTCGTTTCTAATCGAGACAGCGATTCATCTTCTGCGTTATTGTCCCAACCATCATCAAACTTCTCATATTTTTCTTTCTCAAACTGCTCTTCCGGATTACTAATAGCACCTCTGTTTTTGGTAATCATGATATTCCTCAACATGAGTAAAGCCTGAGAGTACTCAGAAAAAACGTAGACTGATCATTTCACAAATGAATATTAACTTTCTTACAAGAGATAAGAGAGATTTTATGCCTCATGCAGAAACTGTTGATTTTTTTTTTAAAATGGTCCGACACTGTTTTCTGCATATTTGTATTTGCTATAAACGAGCCTCACCGGGATTCCCAAAACAGTTAGTATTTGAACCAACAAACCCACTCCACTTTTCCATGCAGGATCTCGATGAAGAGATTTGTTTCCATCTTTACAATGAGATTCAATCTTTGTTGATACATGCTCATAACGTCCCTGGCCTGCGTTCGTTGATACAACAGTGATTTTTCAAAAAAATGTATTGTAAGAATGCCTTGTAATTCTTGAACGAAGGATTTTTTCGTAGCATGATCTCTTTTTCTTCTGCTATTTTGTGTGTTTTACAAGACCCGGAGGCTTCATTTTTTTAATTTCTTGATTCAAAATTTTTATATATTCTTTATTTTTATTCTTTATTTTCTTGATCTAATTTTTTTTATGAGGACAAATAGGAGATCTGAATCTTTAACAGCTTCTTGAGCTTTCTAGATTTTTTGATACTTTTCGGAATTCTTGTACTTCTGATCGGAATTCTTGTATTTCTGAAGTAGTATTGCTTCCTTTCTTTAGAACCGTCAGTCACGTCCATCCAAGAGGTACCATCAAGTTTCTAGGTCTCTTCATTACAAGGATGAATCATTCTATAAATTTCTTCATTGCTTTTTTGATCTTCACCAACGGCCTTGACCGCTATCATCCAAGAAGCAAACCCAATCATGAAGTTCATTCTACTCTGGATGTCAAAGATCTCCTGAACCAGAGTATTTCAAGAATCATCCTTTCTTGCTTTTGATGCATTTAAACAACTATTCAAAAATTTCTCTTCAAAAATAATTTCTACTACTATTAGCTACAACGGACATCATAAAAAAACCGTTTTCCGTTTCCCTTTAATTTACCAATTATTTATTTCTCAAATTTAGTGCGTAACAGGTCCTGCTACTTCTTTCTCAAAAGACTTCATTTCAGCTACCGGAGATAATTCTGTAGAAGAAGATTCAGCTCTATTTTTCGTCCACAGTTTCTTAGTTTTTTCATAGGCTATATTCATAAGCTATATTAAGCTATATTCATAAGCTATATTTTTTAAATATTCATAATGTGTGTAAACTTTAGAAACGCCAGAATCAATTTGGTCAAGATTTTGTTGGATCAAAAATTCTAAAATTTCAGGAATACTTCGAATAACCATCCCACACTGTTAACCATTCTTACTTTAAATTTAAAGAGTAACATACTAATGTTAATAAAATCTTAAACCGTGGAAGTTTTTAATTCTAAAATTCAAAAAAATAATTAAAAATTATATTCTTACATAATACACGACGGGTAAAATAAAGACATAGAAAAACAATGTCAGGCCGCTTTCAATAGCAACGAGGTGATTATATTTACCGAGGGTATAGTTTAGCACAATAAACAAGGCCTAAGAGAAAACCGACAACAACGGCGATCACAAACTGGGTAAAGAAGGAAGTCTTACCCCAAAATATCTCTTCCTAAGAGACGTTCTAGCGTATTCTGGGCCGTCTCGGCATTGTACCCAGGTGATAAAGACTCAAGACAGACTATGGCAACAATACTCCGTCAACAGTAATTCCTAAGTCCAGGTGGGCATAGCTTCCAGATTAGGGGGGCAGGTGGCAGATACACCAAACTTGATATAAGTTAATAAAAGAAAAAGAGCGGCGACGATGATCATAAAAGGTGCACGCAGTACTGGATTGACCAGGGCTAAAGCACAAACCGACTCAATCACCAATTCCACAGGCATCATAATGTCTGCTTTGGCTCCAATAAAGACAATGAAGTTAATGAAGTTTAAAAACCATCCAGGGGATGACTGTATTCTGAATAGATATCCACTAACTTCCGGTAGCCCGTTATACTAAACCAATGCAAAAATTTATCTTCAAACATCTGAAACACTAACATTGCACCAATGATAATGGTCAATAAATCAAGCTAGGGAAAATCTAAGAGCCGTGCGTAGAAAGGATGATTGTGACGAAAAATGACCCCAGAACTTCGCTCTTGATTGGAAAAGTGCCGCTTATTTAGAAACAAACTAGTCAGGGTGAGAATAATAAATTCAATCGAAGTTTCCAAACCTAAAAAATTGGAAAATTGATTCACGTTGTTAGATAAGTAATTAAGATACCAAAATAAATGCCCAATAAAAAAAATAAGAAAAAGATTCACCCAAAGTTGATTATTTTGAAATACCTTAGGTCCTCAAAATCCTGAATGTTTTTTTCGCTTCAATAAAGCATGAACAAGTAACGTCGCTAAATAAAATACACGCCATATAGAAAAACGGCAAAAGATATTCAAATAACCATGTGCCAAAAACATCCAAGTGTGCTAAAAAAATAATAAAAAAGAAATATTATCGTGGTGCTAACTAAAACAACCATTCGCATAAGAAATAAGATTAATAATATGGCAGTAACAAAAAAGAAAAGAGCTATTAAAGGCGCCAATATCCATCTGTAACAATTTACAAATAATAAAAGTTCTTGAAAACAAGCTAATGTATTGTAACTAACCAGAAAAATGAGCCTTTGATGCATTCCGCTTACAGAAAAAACGCGCCCCTAATTGTGCTAAGATAATTTCTGAGACGAGAACCTAATGGTTTTTTCTAAAATTTTGCTTTAGTAAATATCATTATACCTCCCTTCTATCCAGAAAATCAAAAAAAATTAAGCCTTGTCGATAGAAACTAAGCTATACTGAGAAGCTAAACGAATAAGACCAATATCATTTAAGACCAATATTATTTAAAACCAATATCATTTTTTAACTCAAATTTCCTATGCATTCTATAACGAAAGGCATTTACGGTCTTTGAGGCGATAAATAATTTGGTGGTAATTTCTTTCACTTTTATTTCTTTAGCTAAAAGCAACAAAACTTCCATTTCTCGTTTGCTGATTTTATCAAAAAGCGAATCCAAATTTTTATCGGCTTTATTTAAAATTAATTGATTCACTACGAGGGCCCCCAGGGCTTAGATAACGTTGGCTACTGTGAATAGCCCGAATAATAGCTCGCTAATTCAATAGAATTTCTGGTTTTCGTCATAAAGCCTTTAACTCCAGCCCTCTAATAAGCGCATTGGTAAAACGTCACTCTCCATAGCCGTAATTAGCAAAACTTTTATATCGGGATTGCGACGGAGAATCTTTCGAGCTACTTCCAGCCCATTTATATCCGGCAATTGAAAATCCAAGATCACAATATCTGGTTCATTTTCGTGTATTAGATTTAGCCCTTCTTCACTGATGCTAGATTCGCCAACAATGGATATACCTTTAACACCGTCCAACATCAAACAAATACCCTGACAAACCATCACGTGATCTTCAACTAAAAGTACATTAATCACCACTAATTTCTTAATTTTGGCGAATTTACCTACTTGGGTAATTTATCAAATAGTACTAGATTAATTTTAAAACAAACAAGGAATAGTGCTTATAAGTGTAATTATTTCATTATATTTAAAATTTACCTGATTAGGTATGCTATATCTTGATTAATGAGCAAGATTTACTAGGAGAAAAACTATACAAGTTAAGGAAGTTATTTCTAAGAAACCAGCTTATCTATCCCCTACCAGTACAGTAGCCCCTACCAGTAGCATAAAGGAAGCAGCTAAAAAAATTGCGGAATTAGATTACAGCTTTATTCCAGTAAGAGAAAATGATCATTTAATTGGCACCATTACTGATAGAGATATTATTGTACATTTCATTGCAAAACGAAAAAATCTCGATCAGACCTCTATTCACGATGTGATAAGTCAAAGCATCAAATATTGCTTTGAAAGCGATGATTTGGATGAAGCTGTAAAGCATATGGAAGAAAAACAAATCTATCGCTTTAGTAGTACTTAATGATCAAAAAAGACTGACAGGAATCCTTTCCTTAGGCGACATTGCAAGAAAGTCAAAAGATACAGAGCTAAATGGAGAAGCTGTCGAGAGAATCTTGGAAGACGAAAATCGTATCCACTAAGCCTCTTTTTAATTCTCGAATCTACGCTGCTTTCCTCATTGATAAATACCTAAAGCGGCGTTATTTTATTGGTTTTTTTTAAAGTTGGCTCTCCACTATAAGTGCAAAACCCTATATCACTTTATAGTTACCTTGAGAGGCTGTTTTTTTGGATTTTAATTAAGCATAGGTCATTTAGCTAATGAATATCACTTTATTGATAATTTTTTTATTATAGTAGGTCTAGGGGCAGATCTCGTATATGGGCTTTTAGTGGTGGGGTCCGGCTTAATTCTGATGCCAGGCTTCTATTATGTGTTAGATTATTTTTTTCTTGCTCACACAATTATAAAATGAAAATAGCTATCGCAACCACCGCTGCCATAAGCGCTCTGCTTGGGATATCGGCTACTCAAGTCTAATGGCGAAATCAATACATTGACTTTTTTGCTTTTAAAAAAATCGCATCCGATTTATTAATTAGGCACTCTTTTAGCAGTTATTTTGTTAAATATAATCTCTAATACTTTATTAAAGGGCTTATTTGGGGCAGTGGTAATACTCGTTGCTCTTTGGCTAGGCTTCTACCATCAAGAACGGGATAAACACGTTTAGTCACTATCCTCTTTTAAAAATTGAATTCTATCTACTATAAGTTTATTATTATTTTTGCTCGGAATTTCGGTATTTACAGTTCATTACCTGCATAAATGCGGATTAGATCTTAGACGAGCTATTGGATGTGCCACTTTAACAAGCAGTATATTTTCGGCAGTAGCTGCTATTTTGTTAATGGTAACAGGATTATTCAAAATTTGTCTTTCAGGAGACCATGTTAGATTTGTCAATTTGCCCTTGCTTGGAATCGCTGTAATTCCAAGCGCTTTAGCAGGATATTTTTGTTCAAAATTAAGTATAAAATTGCCTAGATCACAATTAAAATACGTATACGTCCCCTTGATTAGAATTGTGAAATTTTTAATGCTCTGATAAATGCTCCTTAGAGTCGAGCTTACGCAGCCATTTTTCCAGTTCATATAGTACTTCGACTAAATGCTCTAAACAAAATTCAAAAGCATGAACATTAATAATTCGATAAGCTCCCCCTGTAGATTGAAAGAGAAGCCGTATTACTTTATCAATTACTGCATGAATTTCTTCTTTAGGAAGCAAAGTAATTTTGGGTGTTTGTTTCGACGAGAGGGCACTTAAAAAATCAAATAAATCTAATATTCGGCGATGAAGCTCGAAAAGTTGCTTATTTTGAGAGAAACTTCGGATTTGCGCCGACTCCGCTAGAATAGTTTGGACAAGCATATAGATGCTTCTCAATAATTTTCTTTCGAGTAAAAAATAGCTTGGTAAATAAAGCGTTTCTTTTTTACTGAGGATCTTCATTTATTGTCTCTTGCAATAACGTGCTCTGCTTTAAAATCTCATTAATCATATTGTTTTCAATTTTTTCTTGCTCTTTTAAAGAATCGAGGGTCAATTCTTTAGTAACAAAGAATTCAAAAAGTTCTTGGAATTGCTGTAAGGTATTGGTAATACTTACACGAAGGAGCTTTTTAGCGTGGCGAGGAAAAACAAAGCGGCTAACAACGATAGCAATCAAAATTCCAATGAAAATTTCTAAGGTTCGGTCAATAGCTGTTTTTAATGTAGGTGCTCGAGCATCCAATATCATCACCATCGTCGTAGCACCCAGTAAACCAAATTGAGCTATGTCTGTCGAGCTGGAAGCTAAATAAGCAAAAACTCCTATCAATAAAATTAATAGAAAATGAATGATGTTAGGGTGATCTCCTATGAAAAATAAAGCTATACCCGCTAAAAATGCGCCTATAATTGTTCCTAACAGTCGAAAATAAGACTTTCTTATCGCTCCGCCAATACGAATATTCGTGGCCATAACTACGAAGATGGTAATCAAAATCCATTGAGCATTGCCAAATGGAATGTTTTTCCGATAAGTATACCGATCAAACAAGCCAACGCAGTCTTAAAACTCCCAACGATGCGCTCTCCAGATAAACGCTTAACCGAATCAGTCAACTTATTGAAAAAAGCATTCATAATGACTTAATTACTAAATTAATTATCGATTGTTACTAATTGCAGTTTTTTTAAAGGAGGCTAATCCAGACAATAGAAATGTGATTAAAATCAAAAGACCTCTAATATTATTTAAATAATTTTTTTCGCTATTGAGAAGATAACCAAAAATCCTAGAAAAAATAGGTTCAAAAGCATAAATTAATACTGCCTTTCTCATAGATACATATCGCTGATACCAAAATTGCAAATAAAATACAAAACAGGTAACAAAAATTGAGAGAAATAGAATGGGTATAACAACAGAGCATGAAAAATTACCCCCATATTTTCATACGAGAAAGTTAGAAGAGGCAAAAACAACGAAAAGGCAATTTTATAACTCAAAGCTAAAGTAGTATCTTCTGGCTTTAATTTTTTAGAAAAAGCTTGTAATGCCACAATATAACAACAGCTGTAAGAAAAGGCACAAGCGAGCGTCCAAAAATCTCCACTAGTTAATGTAAATACATCGGCATCTATTGTGATAAAAATCCCTACCAGGCATACCAGGCATAATAATGCAGCCGCAAAGTCAAACCATTGTAGTTTTTTCTAAGGAAAACTAATGCGAGAAAAGATACCACAACTACACTAAAGGCTGTTAAAAATTCAGAATTTGCTGAACTTACTGTTTCCAATTCTATGGATTGAAAAACATAGGTGGCGCTTTGAAAAAAGCTAAGTACTACTGTCCACTTTATCATTGTGAATGACGTCTTTTTTCGATAAGAAAGGATAAAAGGTAACAAAATTAAGCTGGCAATAGCTAATCGCAAAACAATAAAAAGGGAAGGCGGTATTACACTTAAAGCGTCTTTGATGAGCGGAAAGGTCAATCCCCATAACAAGGTTAGAAAAAAAAGGGCGCTATGTACCTGTGCGAATTGATTCATAGCCAGATTTTACCATACAAAACTATCTCTTATCCTCATCCTTAATACTTCAACCACGATTTAATTAGATGGAGTATCTAATATTCAAGTTCGACTTTTTCTTTGCCACACAATTGGCTGAGTTGACTCAAAAGCTCTTCGCTAGGCTTAACCTTCCAGGTTTCACCCAACATTAATTCAGCTGATGCAGTTTCGCCTTGGTAAGCAATGGCAATAGGGCATTGTCCTTTCAGATTGCCCTTAACTAACAGAGGCAGCTCCGTGAGCAATCGATTAACTTCTTCCTTTGCTGTGACTCGAATTAACAGTCGTTTGGCCTGTTCTCGCATTTTATCCAGCGTATAAATAAGGTCAGCCACGATTTTCAATCGGCCTGTAAAATCGTCTTTTCCCACCATTCCACGAACAATCAAAATAGTGTTTTTATCTAAATCTCCTGCTACCTGTTGATAAAGTTCGCTAAAAAAAGTGACTTCTATGATCCCGGTACGATCTTCAAGCGTAAGAATAGCCATCCGCTTGCCGCTTCGGGTTATTAGATTACTTATCGCCAATACCATACCAGCAATCACCACCGAGTTTTTTTTCGAAGCAACTAACTGGCCAATGGGAACAGCCCCTATGGTTTTTATTTCCTTCTCACAAGCTTGTAAGGGATGACCAGTTACGTAGAAACCCAAGGTTTCCTTTTCCCCCCGCAACCGCTCGTTATCATTCCATTCGGGCGTATCCTCATAATTTTCGTCCTGTTTTGCATCCGGCTCATTACCAAATAAATCATTTTGGCCCAATTGGGCATTGCGATTTTTTTGCTCGGCTGATTGAAACGCCTTATCTAATGATTTAATCAAAGAAGCGCGTGAACCTCCAAAAACATCCATTGAACCAGATTTAATTAAAGGTTCCAATACACGCCGATTAACTTTTCGTAAATCTACTCGATGACAAAAGTTAAAAAGCCCTTTGAATTCGCCTTCTTCTTCGCGGCAAGCGACAATGTGCAAAACAGCAGCTTCACCAACCCCCTTAATAGCCCCTAAACCGTATTCAATTTGGCCCTTGACGTTGACTGTAAAAGGATATTGTCCGCGATTAATAGATGGCGGCAATAATTCTAACCCCATATCGCGACATTCATTAATAAAACCAACAACTTTATCGGTATTATCCATATCTGAAGATAAAACTGCTGCCATAAACTCAGCAGGGTAGAAAGCTTTCAACCAAGCTGTTTGATACGCAATCAGAGCATAAGCCGCTGAATGAGATTTATTAAATCCGTAACCTGAAAATTTCTCCATTAAATCAAAAATTTGGTTCGCTAAATCAGTCTTTAATCCACGGGAGGTGGAACCCTTTATAAAAACTTCCCGTTGTTTAGCCATTTCTTCAGGTTTTTTTTGCCCATCGCATGACGCAAAACATCAGCAGCTCCCAACGAGTAACCTGCCAACACTTGAGCAATTTGCATGACTTGCTCTTGATAAAGAATAACCCCGTAAGTCGATCGTAAAACAGGTTCTAAATCAGGATGAAGATAATGGACACTTTTTTCACCATGTTTACAAGCGATAAACGTATCTACCATTCCCGATTGCAAAGGCCCTGGACGAAATAAGGCTACTAATGCCATGATATCAGCAAAATTATCAGGTTGTAAGCGACGAATTAAATCCTTCATGCCTCGTGATTCTAATTGAAATACGGCGGTAGTCGCGCAACTTTTTAAAAGTTCATAAGTCTTTTTGTCGTCTAGCGGAATAGTACTAATATCCAACAAAGGTTCATTTTGCGCTTTTCGTTTCGTATTCACACTTTGCACTGCCCATTTGATAATAGTCAACGTACGTAATCCCAGAAAATCGAATTTGACAAGACCGGCCGCTTCTACATCATCTTTATCAAATTGGGTAACTAGATGATCATTATTAGGTTCTGAATAAAGAGGTACAAAATCTGTTAATTTAGTAGGTGCAATTACTACACCTCCTGCATGTTTTCCTGCATTACGCGCGAGTCCTTCTAATTTCATCGCAAGATCAATAAGATTTTTGATTTCGTCGTCTTCTACGTAACATTTTACTAATATTTCCTCTTGATCCATGGCTTTTTTTAATGTCATTCCCAGTTCAAAAGGAACAAGTTTCGCGATTTTATCGACATATCTATAAGGCAATCCAAGTACACGCCCTACATCGCGTAAAACTGCGCGCGCAGCCATGGTGCCATAAGTAATAATTTGTGCTACAGCATCATGACCATAACATTCTGCTACATAATCAATAACGCGATCTCGCCCTTCCATACAAAAATCAATATCGAAATCGGGCATAGAAACGCGCTCTAAATTTAAAAACCGCTCGAATAACAATTCATGTTCTAAAGGATCCAGTTCCGTGATACCCAACGAATAGGCCACTAAAGATCCTGCTCCTGAACCACGACCGGGACCCACTGGAATATCATTTTTTTTAGCCCAGGCAACAAAATCGGCAACGATTAAAAAATAGCCTGCAAATCCCATTTTTGTAATAACATCGATTTCTATTTCTAATCGTTCTTCATAAATGTTTTTTATTTTTGATTTACCCAGGCGCTCTTCTAAACCACGTTTTGCTTGTTCATGGAAAAAATCTTCTTCAGTTCGATTATCTGGAACAGGAAATTTAGGTAAAAAAACTTCATCTAAAGAAACTTGAACATTGCAGCGTTTAGCAATTTCCAAGGTATTTTCTAACGCTTCAGGAATGTCAGAAAATAGTATTTTCATTTCCTCCGTGCTTTTCAAATATTGTTGATTACTATAACCGCGAGGACGACTAGGATCATCTAATAAATATCCTTGTTGGATACAAACCCGAGCTTCGTGTGCTTCAAAATCTTCTTGATGTAAAAAGCGGACATCATTGGTCGCTACCACAGGAATGTCGTAAGCCAAAGCTAATGTAACAGCGGAATGGATATATTCCTCTTCTTGATCACGTTGGGTTCGCTGTAATTCCAGATAAAATCGATCAGGAAAATATTTTAACCATCGTGCTAAGCGTTCTTCTGCTAGAATATTTCGATTCTGCAACAATGCTTGGCCTATGTCTCCTTGCCGTCCTCCTGACAAAACAATTAAACCTTCTTTTGCTTCCATTAACCATTCCCACCGAATGAGGGCTTGCTCACGTTGACGCCCTTCTACATAAGCTCGAGATAACAATTGAATAAGATGACGGAAACCAATTTGGTTTTTACAGAGGACCGAAAAACGGAATAATTCTTCACCTTCGGCTAATATTAATTCAGCTCCAATAATGGGCTTTATCCCTTTGTTTAGTGCCCCACGATAAAATTTAATAAGTGCAAAAAGATTAACTTCATCGGTTAAAGCAACAGCCGGCATTTTTAAATCCACAATGCGTTGCAAAAGTTGATCCACGCGTATCACACTATCGACGATCGAATATTCGCTATGAACTTTTAAGTGGATAAACGAACTCATCAATTAATACTCTGTTTCGGAATTCGCTCTGGATTAGTATTTTTAAACCATCCAGGCTGAACAAACATTGGATTCTAATTGTTTCTGTCACTGTTTGTTAATTGGATAACGACGAATTAATTTTTGCTGATTTTGATGGCGCTCTAGCGCCAATTCAATTAACCGATCTAATAATGCTGAATAGGATAAACCTGTCGCTTCCCACATTTTTGGATACATACTAATATTGGTAAACCCTGGAATCGTATTTATTTCATTCACCATTATCTGATTTTGGGGAGTCACAAAAAAATCTACCCGCGCCATTCCGGAACAACGAAGAATCTTGAAAGCATCAATAGCTGTCTGTTGGATTTTTCCAATTATTTCTTCTGGAAGATTCACGCTGGTCGTGGTAGTCGCACCATTGGGATCAAGATATTTTGCCTCGTAAGAATAAAAATCATGGTTGAATATGATTTCGGCCGGCAACGAAGCTTTTGGGTATCCATTTCCCAATACAGCACATTCGATTTCCCGTCCGTAAATTCTAGGTTCAACAATAAGCCGATCATCATAACAAAAAATATTCTCAGCTCTTTTTTGGAATTCTATTGCACTTTTGACAGGAAAAATAGCTACGGAAGAACCCAGGCTCACAGCTTTCATAAAAAGCTCGGTGGTTTCCCATTGATCAATCAGGCGTTCATAAACTCCTTCAAGCCGGTCAAAAGGCCACAAAGTGTGCCAGTCGACTACTGGTACCTTCGCCGCTCGCAGTAAGCTCTTAGTGATATCTTTTTCAATACAAATGGCAGAACTTTGAACATTAGCGCCACGTAGGTAGATTCAAAAGTTCCAGTAGCCCTGGAGGCCCCATCTTCACCTTGAGTTCCATGAATCATAGGGAAGACACAGTCCAGTCTATAAAAATGCTTTTCACCATTAAGCACTCGCCAAGGTCTTATTTGTTCTCCCAACGCAATAGTAATAGGGACAGCCTTCTCAGCAGAAACTAAATTCTGAGGCCCCTGGGTTAAAAATAATTCTTTATCATCAATAAGATACCATTTTCCACTTTGATCAATATATACCACCAAAACCTTATATCTATCAGGGCTCAATCCTACCACAATGTTTCGAGCCGATTGAATAGAAATTTCGTGCTCCGTGGAATGCCCCCCACAAAGTACTGAAACAGTTAGTTTTTTCCCATAGAGCCCTTACTTAAATTTTGAGAATTAACTTTTTAAAGATAATAGGGAATTGATTGGCAATTTGCAAAACTGGATTCAATGTTGTCAATCACTGTTAAATTGAAATAAGTTTGTTATCATTAACGCACATGAATGATCCTATTAAAATTGCTTCACAAACTGCTGTAACAGCAGGAAATTAAATACACGAACAAAGTCACTATCTTATTATAAAATTAAAAGCCTTAGAAAAACATCAAATGATTTCATTTGTGAAGTAGATATCAGTACTAAAAAAATTATTAATAATATTATTAAAAATTCCTACCCCGAACGTAATCCTCTCTCAAGAAAATAGTCAAAAGGACTCCAATGCAAACTATTGTTGAATAATTGATCCCTTGGATGGAACTAATAATTTTTTACATGGTCTCCTATTCTATAGCGTTTCTATCGCTCTACAAATGAAAGGAGAAATCACAGAAGGGGTTATTTATAATCCTATATTAAATTAATTATTTTTATGCATAAAAAAGGATCTACTTTAAATGGAAAAATATCAGTCACATCCAAACTAGATTTTTACGGTCGTTTATTTTCTGCCATATTCCCCCTCCTATGCTCCGATTCTAGAAAAAACTTATTCACTCACCCTCACAAAATTACACTATAAAATTAAAGAGTTTCACTACAGCGGATCATTTTCACTAGATATGGCTTATGTAGCTGCCGGTTACTATAATGCAGCCTGGACAGGCCACAAGTAACTACTAGGACATTGCTATTAGTTCTTTATTAGTAAAAGAAGTAGGTAGTGTAGCTTATGAAATTAATGGATCAGAAAATACCTTACTAAAGGCAGTATAATTTTAGGAAATCCTATAATTGTGTAAAAAATTATAAAATGCTCTCTTCCGATATGAATAACTAAGAAACAATTTAGAAAAATACTATTTAAATATTAGAAAACCAAGATTAGAAAACCAAGCAGAAAAGCAAATGCTGAAACTTAAAAAATAATCAAAAAAATCAGTGATAGAAAAAGAATAACGCAGATCAAACAATTTAATAACAAACGTTAAAATAGGAATAAAAGCCGCAATAAGACTCGCTGAAAGAGGTGTTGCTCTTTCAATTTCTTTCTAGAAAAAATAAGTAGGAATGAATACAAAGAGCAGTGATAGCAAAATTAAATTAATCAGATCAGCGAAGCTAACCATTAAATTAATATACGCGATCTTAAACACGACAAAAGCAGAGACTAGAAGAAAAAGAAATGAGATTTTTAATACAGAAAGTGTATTAAACCCACCTTTAAATAATTTTACTAAAAATATCAGTAAGTCCTGTCATAACACCTGCAATAAAAGAAAATCTTACAGACAATAAAATAATTTCTTTTCCTGATATGGTAACCAAACTATAATAATGAATAGATAAAAAAAATTAGAATTAAAAATATCATAAATTAAAAAAAAGCATTGATTCCTTGTTTTTTTAGAATCCCCATAGGAACGAAAAAGAAAGAAAAAATTGCCAAAAGTAAAGTGCCAAACACAATACTATTAACGATTGATCCATTAATATATTTTAAAACTACAAATATCAAGATCTAATCAATGCAGTAGATAAATTCAATTTTAACACATTTTTCCATTCTATAGCCATGTTACTTCGTAATTGAGATAGTTTATTTAATACAATAAATTATATAAAAAAAATAAAAAATAATAATTAATGAATTTAAAGTTTATCATAAATGATGCATAAAAACAATAGCTAGTAAAATCAGAAGACTAAATAAAAAAAATAAATATTTGACCAATTCGCATTTGAGATATTCTCATAACTCTTGAAAATAAAAAAATCTTCAAAATATTTCAGCCTATATTTACATTCAACAGCTTCAATCTTTTTATAAAATTATATCTTCCATGCTTCTTTTTATTACTATATAAAATGAAGGCGTTGATAAATGATGTTCACCAAAAATCTACCGCCAAGTAATTCGAAAATTTAGGTCTCTTAAAAAGTTACAAAAGTCTAATATAAAATTCATTTTCAAAATGTTTTTTATCAGGTTTCTAAATCCAAGATAAAGTTTCATCTGATTTATTGAATTTTGTTTCGCTTTAGATTTCTTGTTTTTTAAAATTGTACAATATATTTTTTTATAGACTACATACAGTTTTTTAATTTTCTCTTACGTTTCAATCTTCTTTCGACATTCCTTGTCTATAATTGCATGATTTTCAAAAAATCTTTCCGACAATTTTCATAAGTATCTTGTGCTAGAAAAATCTTTAAGCGCCATACTCTTTATATATGGATACTGCTTAAAAAAAAGAAGTTGAATCTTTTTCAAGTAAGCATCTATATTTTCATCACTTTTTGTAAGGAGCGTCTTCACATAAAAATATCTTTCGTGTACTAAAATTAATTCAACTCTAGAGGTATATAATTTTTTAATGCCCTTATAAAAAGCAAAAAAAAGTTTTTAATACCTAAATAATTTCCAAGATCGGGAAAGTGATTAATAATGCACTCAGAAGATTCAACTTTTTTGTGACAAACTAGCAATATCATTTAAATTGATTTTTTTGTTAAAAATAAAAAAATCAATTTTATTTAAAATAGCGAATAGTTCATAATCTAATTTATCATAATCTAATTTATAGAGATTCTTTTAATATCAGTTTAATATATTTTATAAATAATAATAGCTTCATATTTATAGCTTCATATTTTATAAATAATAATAGCTTCTTTACTATACGAATTCATTTTTAAAACAACACTTTTGAAAAATTACAATTTCTCCAATGATTTTTTTTATAATTTGATGATAGTCTTTTATTAAAACGCTTTATCAATAGAAAGGGAGAAAGTTTAATAACCGACCTAAAAGCACTAGAGTATCCTACCGGATACAGAAGCAACAAACTATTTTAAATTAAATACACGTTTGAACAATCTACTTTAAAATCGTTGAATAATTTACTATATGAATCTCCATATAAATAGCCCCTATAGCTCCTTTTACAATTCACTTCTCTTAATAAGAAAAGGATAATCAATTTTCAGAAAAGACAATTCTTCCATAAAAAAATTCTATAACCTTTTGAATTTTAAACTAATTTTTCTTATTTTAAAATGTAAATATTTGATTCAGCAACTGCACAGCATATCAGATTTTCACTATGCATAGAATTCAATTCCTTTGGTTTACAAATATTAATGACATCAAGTTGTATAATAAGCTGATAACGATAAAGAGGAACTGATTCCTTTATCAGAAATAATAACATTTGGAAGAATGTCGTAATGCTCATAGTCCCACCATTTTCCAGTTTTACTAAATCTAGATTGGATTTCATCCACAATAAGTAAGATTTCATCCTATTGACACTATTCCGTTAAACGTTAAATGTATTCTTTTTGAGGAAAAGTCACGATGGTTCTCTGATAGCATTCCACAAACACAGCCGCAATATTGTTCTCATTAATGTACTCGAACTGCAAACAGTCTGTGAATTCATAAAAAGTCTGATAGTTTAAATATAATTTTTATGAATCGCATAGATAAAAATTGATTGAGTAATCTCATTAAGTATTAATTTTTTTAAGGGCATAAAAAATCTACTTAAACTTAATAAACTCAGGGTTTTTCTATAAAAAGAATTGTGAAAACATAAAAAATATCATTTTGAACCTAATTTATATTTTATAGTCCGCAATCGGGCTATTTTTATAGAAGTTTCAACTGCTTCAGCTCCTGTACTGAATAAACCTGTTTTATAATCTGAAGTATCACAGAAGATAAAGTTTTTACCAATCCTGCCATTGCCTCCATAGGACAAGAATAGCTGGTAAAAACTTCGGTATTCAATTAATCAATAATTACCTGCTTAATTTGCTCATGACCATATCTAGCATTCGCAATCATAACTCCCAAAGAAAAATCAATATAAGATTTTCCCATTCCATCTCTAACTTGACATCCTGAAGCAGATTCCTAAATAATATTCGACTGGCAACAAGCGCCTTTACCTTCATATTTAATAAGCAAATCTAAAAATTTTAGACTCAGAAAATATTTTATTCATATAACCCTAAATAACGCTAACCTTCAGAGCGAGGGAAAAGCATCATTTGCTTCATCGGTTCAAAACTTTTTCGATGAATAGGCGACAAGCCCAACAGATAAATTGCTTTCAAATGAGGCAAAGTTGCATACCCTTTATGTTTAGTAAAACCATAACCTGGATATTGTTTGTCATATTTAATCATCTCCCGATCACGAGCGACTTTCGCTAAGATAGATGCCACACTAATAGCAGGAATACAGCTATCCCCTTTAACAATTGCTTCTACAGGGCAAGATAATTTCGGACAAACGCGCCCATCCACTAGAACTTTGTTAGGAGGAAAATTTAATTGATTCACCACACCCTGCATAGCTAATAAACTTGCCCTCAAAATATTGAAGCAATCAATTTCATTAACATCAGCACTTGCAATGGCATAAGCCTTACAATCTCGAATTATCAATTCGTATAATTCTTCTCGTTTTTTTCAGTTATTTTTTTAGAGTCAGCAATGCCTTCAATTGATTTTTCAGGATCTAAAATAACTGTAGAAGCAACTACAGGCCCAGCTAAGGGACCACGCCCAGCTTTATCTACCCCCAGCAACCAACAGGTCACTGGTGATTATTAGCGAAGGTGACATACTTATTTCCTTTTTTGGGAATTCTATCGTTAAAAACGATGAATTTGTCTACACAAATCTTCAATATCCCCTTTAAATAAAGCTACAATCATAAAACATAAAGAAATCCAAAAAAACTTCTTCGGGTACCAGGAGATAAATTAAATTCAGGAAAAAACCGCTGATCATTAAAATTTACCATAGCCATGAAAGATTAATAGTTATCTTTAAAAATACAAAAAATAGTCAACATAAGCATTGCAAAGGTAAAACAAAGATCAACGCCTTTCCTTCTAAAAATTAAATCCTGCTGCCTTTCCCGAAGTGCCTCTAAATTTTCTTGTGCCTGGTTTGCCTGTTCTTTTTTCATTCTTTACTCCCACTCAATCGTCGCTGGTGGCTTATTCGTAATGTCATAAACGACACGCGAAATTTCTTTAATTTCATTTATAATTCGCTGACCAACGCTTGTTAAAAATTCATAAGGTAATTCTGCCCAGCGTGCTGTCATAAAATCCACTGTTTCCATAGCTCGCAAAGCTACTAGATAACTATAATGACGCGTATCTCCTTTAACACCCACCGATTTTATCGGCATAAAAACAACAAACGCTTGACTCACCTTGTGGTAATAATCATGTTTTTTTAATTCTTCAATAAAAATTGCATCGGCACGTTGTAATATATCAATGTATTCAGCCTTAATTTCCCCCAAAATACGAATAGCCAAACCCGGCCCTGGGAAAGGATGGCGATAAACTAAATCGTAAGGCAAGCCTAACTCTAAACCCAATTTCCGAACTTCGTCTTTAAATAATTCCCGCAAGGGCTCAATAAGTTGCAAATCCATTTTAAGTGGTAATCCTCCTACATTATGATGTGTTTTGATGACATGGCCTTTCGCGGTTTTTGTTTTTGCAGATTCAATTACATCGGGATAAATTGTTCCCTGGCCCAACCAATTGACGTCTAACTTTCTAGCCTCTGTCTCAAAAACTCGAATAAATTGTTCACCTGCAATTTTACGCTTTTCTTCTGGATCCAAAACTCCTTCCAAGGCTTTCAGGAAACGCTCTTTCGCACCAACGCAAATAACCGTTACACCCATATGTTTTTTGAATACACGCAATACTTCGTCCGCTTCATTTAATCTAAGTAACCCCGTATCCACTAACACACACACCAATTGATCACCAATCGCTTCATGCACAATAGCTGCTGTCACAGCGGAATCTACTCCGCCTGACAAGCCTACAATGACTCTCCCACTTCCCACTTTATTGCGAATCTCATGAATGCTTTCTTCAATAATATTCTTCGTTATCCATGTTGCTCGACATTGACAAATTTCTTTAACGAATTGAATTAAGATCCGATGTCCCTGAGGCGTGTGCGTAACTTCAGGATGAAATTGCAAGCCAAAAAACCGTCGTTTAAAGTCAGCTATCGCTGCATAAGGAGAATTATCGGTACTGGCAGTTGCTTCAAATCCCGGGGGCAATTCTGTAACGATATCACCGTGACTCATCCAAACATCTAATAAGGGAATACCTTCAGAAGAGATGCGATCATCAATGTTTTCAAATAATAAGTCAGACTTTAATATTCGCACTTCCACATGACCAAATTCAGCCTTAGCAGTCATATCCACTTTGCCGCCTAATTGATAGGCCATCGTTTG